>NZ_FOVQ01000032.1:0-1065 GCF_900115215.1 Pseudobutyrivibrio sp. UC1225
CAGGCACCCCTTCTCCCGAAGTTACGGGGTCATTTTGCCGAATTCCTTAACAATGCTTCTTCCGTCGGCCTTAGGATTCTCTCCTCATCCACCTGTGTCGGTTTACGGTACGGGCACAATAAATACAATAGCGGCTTTTCTCGGCACAGACTCTACTTACTTCACTACTTTAGTTCGCTCCGCATCACGTCATTGGCTTATGCAGCGGATTTGCCAACTGCACACCTCCTACGCTTGCACCAGTCTTTCCATTCCTGGCTTAAGCTTTGTCCATGCGTCCCCACAGTTCTGATTTATTGCGGTACAGGAATCTCAACCTGTTATCCATCGACTACGTCTTTCGACCTCGCCTTAGGCCCCGACTTACCCAGAGCAGATCAGCTTTACTCTGGAAACCTTAGATATTCGGCCTGAAGGATTCTCACCTTCATCTCGCTACTCATTCCGGCATTCTCTCTTCTTGTTCCTCCACTGCTCTTTACAGTACAGCTTCGTCGGTTGCAAGAATGCTCCTCTACCACTCATGAAATTCATGAATCCTAAGCTTCGGTGTTGTGTTTTAGCCCCGGACATTTTCGGCGCAGGACCTCTCGACTAGTGAGCTGTTACGCACTCTTTGAATGTATGGCTGCTTCTGAGCCAACATCCTAGTTGTCTATGAAATCCCACATCCTTTACCACTTAACACACACTTTGGGACCTTAGCTGTAGGTCTGGGCTGTTTCCCTTTTGACTATCCAACTTATCTCGTATAGTCTGACTCCCGTACATCGGCTATCTGGCATTCGGAGTTTGATATCTCTTGGTAAGCTTTGACGCCCCCTTAAGAATTCAGTGCTCTACCTCCAGTAGTCTAATACGAGGCTAGCCCTAAAGCTATTTCGAGGAGAACCAGCTATCTCCGGGTTCGATTGGAATTTCTCCGCTATCCACACCTCATGCCCACCCTTTTCAACGGATGTGGCTTCGGCCCTCCATTTCCTTTTACGGAAACTTCAGCCTGGACATGGATAGGTCACCCGGTTTCGGGTCTACAATCACTGACTTATCGCCCTATTCAGACTT
>NZ_FOVQ01000031.1:0-1620 GCF_900115215.1 Pseudobutyrivibrio sp. UC1225
CGCAATGGCATTAAGTTAAGAAAAAAATTTAAAATAGCTTGACAAATATTTCATAGTGTGCGGATTTTTTGCTAATTACTTAGCAAAAAATCCCTTGTGATTAAGTACATTCATTTTTTCACAGGAGGAACCGCATGAAATATTTAAAACCTAACACACTACGTAGAAATTTATTTGATTCTATTGACCAAATTTTACTTAACAAAGCATCTTATGTAAAAAATCCAACTGACCACTCTAGAACGCGTAAGCTTTCTTTTAAAGCTATTATTAACTCAATTCTCCAAATGTCTGGAGGTAGTATAAACAACGAACTCTTATCCTTTTTCAACTGTTCAGATACTACTCCAACTGCAGCTGCATTTGTACAGCAACGTTCTAAAATACTTCCAACTGCTTTTGAGGATATCTTCAAATCCTTTACCAACAGTTCAAATCCTAATGCAACATACAAGAGCTACCGCGTTTTAGCTATTGATGGTTCTGATTTACACGTACCAACTAATCCTAAAGACAAAGATTCTTATTTTCCTAGAATAAATGATCAAAGGCCTTATAACCTTTTACATTTAAATGCCCTATACGATGTATGTGGCAAAATATATGTTGATACCATCATTCAGAAAAGTCGTAATTCAAATGAAAACCAGGCTCTCATTGACATGGTTGATCGTAATGCAGGTACTATGGATACTCTTATTATTGCTGATAGAGGATACGAATCCTATAATGCACTTGCTCACATACAAGAGAAAGGATGGAAATTCCTTTTTCGAGTCAAAGATGCTAATAGTGGCGGCGGTATAGCTAATGGTCTTGATTTGCCACAAGACAATGAATACGACATTTTTATCAATCTACATTTGTCTGCTGGAAGAACTAAAGATCACTGGGAACTTTACAAAAATAAAAACACCTATAAACGTATATCTCATCCCGAAAACTTTGATTTTTTCATCAATCCTGCAGGTGAGCGCGATGTTCTTATGTTTTATCATCTTCCTTTTAGAATTCTAAAAATTAAGCTCGGCGAAGATACCTATGAAACAATCCTTACAAATTTACCTGCCGAAACATTTTCGCTTTCTGAAATTAAAAAGCTATACTCTATGCGCTGGGGAATAGAAACTTCTTTTAGAGACCTTAAATATCCACTTGGTCTATTAAATTTTCATGCCCGCAAGACAGATTTAATCTATCAAGAAATATATGCACACCTTTTGCTTTATAATTTTGTATCTTTAATAATGAGTAGTCATAAACTAGAATGCTTAACACGAAAACATGATTATAAATCTAGTTTTTCAATAGCAATTCATGCATCTAGACTATTTATCAAGGGAAAGATTAGCTGCAAAACAATCAAAAATCTTTTGTCTAAATATTTGACACCTATTCGTCCAAACAGAAAAGCAATCCGACGCAAGAAGAAAGATCGTTCTGTTATGAGTTTTAATTATAGATTGTCTTAATTCAACTAATACATATCTGCAACAGGCAGGGGGTATATTCCTGCCTATTTTGCATGTCCAAAAATATTTTTTCCGTACAATCATCCTCCTTACCATCATTAAAAACTTTGATTTTTGTAAGAAATACTCTAAAGTTAATGACATTGCG
>NZ_FOVQ01000030.1:0-1830 GCF_900115215.1 Pseudobutyrivibrio sp. UC1225
TATTTTTGCATAAAGCTGAATTGAAATCCTGACCTCCAGTTTGCAAACTTAACCTCTAGTTCTAATTTTTTTGTACACTTAACTTCCAATTTCGCCTAGTCAAAACAGCACTTAGTCTTGCAAAATCACCCCTTTCTAGAAGTTACAATTACAAAGATAGAGCTTACTAATACAAACCTATTGAAATCAACATCTTCCAGGGTGTATTATCTCTCCAATAGATTATTTTTGAGCATGAAAATAAGAGGTCGAGGCTTCGTTTGGTTCTTTGCAAGAGAAACCTCCACCACTGCATGATTGTATATTTCATGCTTGAAAGCGGTCTTATATTTTGCTGCTTTTACTGATTAAGCAGCTCTGGTTTTAAAATTATTTCATTTGATGGGATAGCCTTTATACCAAGTTTGGTTGCTACCTCATCACCATGAAAGAAGCTGAATAACTGGTTGGCGGACCGGTCATTCAGCTTCTTTCTTGCATATGAATTGATATGATTCATCATCAATTCTACCTGTTCCTGTTTTAGATACTTAAAGGATGTCCCTTTAGGTAAAATTCTTCTTATAAATTCATGCGTGACCTCAATACCACCTTTCTGGTTTGAGCGCTGTGGGTCACAATAAAATATATAAGTCCTGCGTTTTCCTTCCTTATCAAATTCAATAGAAGCAGGGTCAGTAAATTCACTTCCCCTATCTGTCAGAATCACAGGGAACAATTTTTTAAACTGCTCACGGCCTAGCATTTCATCAAGCTCATCGAAAACGTCAGTCACACTTCGCGCTGTATTCGCCTCCCTCAAAAAGGCTAACATGAGGCTACTATCTCTAAAATAGATTGTTAGCAATACCTTTGTTGAATCTCTGGTTCCTTCTACGGAGTCCATTTCTACAACAGCATAATCAGGATGTGCTTCCATAAATGCCAGAAAGTCCTCATATGTACGTCCCAGATGACATTTCTTATCTACATGGACAACCTTTTTCTGCTTACGTTTTCTGTATCTAACTTTTCTAGGTAAATCAAGATTACCAACTGTTAGAATTCCAGCATCGATGTAGTTGTATATACTTCTTTCGTCTACCATAATTTCGTCAGCATTGTTAACGCAAATCTGATGAATTGACTGCCCCTGTTTTACAAGTGGTGACACAACATCATCAATGCGTCTCAGTTCCTCTGGAGTCAGATCTATACCTTCACGACTCTCAGAACGAAGCTCCTCATAATCCTTCTGTGCCTTTTTGGCATCATATTTTTTCTTTTCAAGTGTACAAGATCTAATCTGTTTGCATCCGTTGCAAACATAGGGAGGCTTCTTTAGCTTTTGACATATTTCCTCTTCAAATTCATCGCATTTGATAGTACACATTCCACAAGTGCTGCAATAAGTATTTCTGAAGCTGAATGCATTAAAACAGCTTTCGCAAACGTCGCGTTCATGAGTACAGGTATTTCTCTTTTTGCAAGGATTGAATGATCTAGAGCGTGTTCCTGTTTGTTCAGTAATCAAATGTGCTCTTACTTCCTTTGAAATAGTAGATGGATCCTTTCCAACAATTTCTCCTATTTCTGTAAAAGTCTTTCCATCTTTTAAGCCCTTCTGAATTTCTTGTCTGGCGTCTAGTGTTAGATGCTTATATTTACATGTCATGGTATGTTCCTCCATTAGTGGCACCGCTTTCTAAACATCAGCAGGTATTGTACTCAAAACCAAACATAAAGAAAAGACAGCCTGCTATTATTGCAAGACTGTCTTCTAGTTCCTCGTTTGCATTATTAACTTCTGGCTTGCTTAAGGCTGACTGGAAGTTAGTTTTTCAATTCACT
>NZ_FOVQ01000029.1:0-1869 GCF_900115215.1 Pseudobutyrivibrio sp. UC1225
AAAAAATGAAAGAACTGGAGTCCGCAGACTCCAGTTCCTCCTTATAAAAAAGAAAAGGTCGCGGCGGGAGCCGCGACACTTTGTCTACACTCTGAGATCAGGATTTTTATCCTGGTCTTTTTTTATGTACAAAAAAGAGATATAGTAGATAAAAAGTTATTGATAAAGCGATGGCTGAGATGAAAAAAGGAACTGTAAGCTATGTGGAATATAATCATCATTCCGTTTCTGGGAACAGCGCTAGGCGCTGCCAGTGTATTTTTATTAAAAAAAGAAATTGGACAAAAGATGCAACGTGCCCTGACTGGGTTTGCATCTGGTGTGATGGTGTCTGCATCTTTTTTCAGCCTGCTGCTACCTGCACTTGATCAGACAGCAGATATGGGAAAACTAGGATTTCTTCCCGTTTCAGTTGGATTTGGGATAGGTATGCTTTTTCTTTTGGTAATGGATTTGGTGACGCCTCACATGCATCTGGACAAATGCGAGGAAGGTCCAAGGAGCGGGCTTAAGAGAACAACAAAACTTGTCCTGGCAGTAACTCTCCATAATCTTCCTGAAGGAATGGCGGTTGGAATAGTATGTGCAGGTTGGCTTTACGGAAATAGCACAATATCTTTTACAGGAGCATTGGCTCTGGCAATCGGTATTGCAATACAGAACTTCCCTGAGGGTGCAATAGTTTCAATGCCGCTTTTGAGTGAGGGCGTTCCAAAAGGAAAGACGTTCCTTTATGGTGTTCTGTCAGGAGTTGTTGAACCGATAGGTGCACTTTTAGTCATTGCTGCATCAGGATTGTTTATTCCGCTGATGCCATATCTATTGAGTTTTGCTGCCGGAGCCATGATATATGTCGTAGTTGAGGAGCTTATCCCAGAAATGTCTGAGGGTGAGCATTCGAATATCGGAACAATCTCTTTTGCCATGGGGTTCATACTTATGATGGCTTTGGATGTAGGATTGGGGTGAGGGTTTTTAAATACGCAGAAAAAGGATATAGTAGATAATATTGTTTTATAGATACTAGAGAGGACTCGACGGAAATTAGATAGCTAGGAGGAATAATTGTTATGAATTGTCCTAATTGTGGTAAAGAGATGAGACCGGGAATTGTCAAGGCAAGGCCTCTACGAGATAATAAAGTTTTTTGGTATCCTGAGAATTATAAAAATAAATCGATTATTAATGAGGAACCAGTAGTTCTTTCTTTAGAAGCGGAAGGTTACTATTGTGATGAGTGTATGACTGCGTTTGCAAGTTTCAAAAATAAAGAATTCGGAATTGTTGAACGTTTATTTTACAAGATATTTGATAAGGAGTATTAGGGTTATTAGCAGTTATCTCAAAAGAGATATTTGTTCTTATACTCTTTTGATGCACAGAAATGAGATATAGTAGATAAATATGGTTTTGGAGCTGAAAAAAATGTATTCAGATAATAACAGACCTAGCAACGAAGAACTTGAGGATATGAAAGCAACTCTTCTTAGGGAGTTAGATAAACTATTGATGTGAGCAAATCGGAAGTAGTTGTGGAGGATGAAATGCTTTTCGTGATAGGCAAAGATACAGAATCTATTGGCATCGTTGGTGCAATCATTATGTTCTTCCAATTGATTCTACTTATTGGTGCAATAGTTCCTACAGAATATGTATTGTCAAGAAGATTTGATTCTGAAGGAAAAGCTAGATAACTTCCAGTCTGTTGAAACGACCTCTATCACATCGAAGTGATGGAGGTTGTTTTTTTCTTTTCTATTATCAATGTTCCGATTTTATGCAAAAATAGTGAATTGAAAAACTAACTTCCAGTCAGCCTTAAGCAAGCCAGAAGTTAATAATGCAAACGAGGAACTAGAAGACAGTCTT
>NZ_FOVQ01000027.1:0-1979 GCF_900115215.1 Pseudobutyrivibrio sp. UC1225
AAATTCCGCACTACAGATTTGCCGTCAGTGTAGTGCGGATATGTACCAAAATGATACTTGTTAGAAAGTGAGGTAATTATAACAAATGTCTAGAAGAACATCAAGTGGGGATAGTCGTACACGTAATTATGCGTGTGTCGTTTATCCAGAGTCTGCACCTGAAAATTGGAAAACTATTATTTCTGAAAGTAAAGTTCCTGTTTTTATTTCTCCATTGCATGACAAAGATATTAATCCAACAGGTGAACCAAAAAAAGCACACTATCATGTTATGGCTATGTATGATGGTGTTAAGACTAAAGAACAAGCGGAAGAATTCTTTAAATCTTTTGGTGGTGTTGGTTGTGAACAGGTAAGTTCTGTTCGTGCTTATGCTCGTTATCTATGTCATTTAGATAATCCTGAAAAGGCACAATATTCGATTGAAGATGTTAATTGTTTTGGTGGTTCGGATTATATTACTATAATCGGCACTATGGCTGACAGAAAAAAGTGTTTAAGAGAAATGCAAATTTATATAAAAACAAATGATATAAATTGCTATGCTGATTTGGCTGATTATGCTTTAGAATTCCGTACTGATTGGTATGATTGTTTAACTAATAATGGCACTTATTTTATTAAAGAGTATATAAAATCTAGAACATGGAAAGAACATCAGATGGAGGAAAAATAGCATGAAATTTCAAGCAGTTTGTAAAGATGGAATTATACTTACTGATGACTATTCTGAAGAAGAAATTGAAAAAAATTTGCATATTAAAAATTTGAAAGAGGATTGTAAAAATTCGTTTCCTGAAGGTTCGATAGTAACTGTATTGGATAGTCAGGACAATATTATTCGACATTGTCTAGTTGATTTACTTTGAGCTCTTACCTAGCAACCTTTTTTACATAATTTCTCACTTTCACACATTTGTTTTCACTGAAAGACTAGCACAGTGAAAGCATTTGTAAATGCCCTGAGTTTGAAGTCACTCAGGGTATTTTTTTTTAGTATATTGCGTGTGATATTTAAAGTTTTATTTTTACCTGTTGCGTGGTGTATGTAAATTTAAGCCGGGTGGGTAGGGCTCCGGCGTTTGAGGAGGGCATCCCGAACGTTAGTGAGGGCTTTTTTTCTAGTAGTCAAATTTGGATGCGAGTGAAACGAGTGCAGCAGTTTTAACTGCTGATCCAAATTTGAAAAAAATGTGAACTAAAAGCAAAATCTTTGATTTTGCGGTCTACGGAATAGTGGGCACGGTTTAGCTAGTGCCCACAACCGCCAAGCCAGAATGTGAAGCCTGACCGCCTTAGTGTGAATGTGGCGGTTGATTGTGTGCGTAGCACGAGATATTAAAAAGCGAACTTTAGGGGCTCCTTGTGGAGCCCTAAAAGTTCGCCCTTGACTACCATATATCCTTTTTAAGGCTTTAGAACGACTTTAGGGTAGCCTAATGTCAAAAAAATCTAAAATTCCTTATTTGGCGAATTTGGGGGTTGACTTTTGTGGCTAGGGGGAGTAACTACGACACTCCCCCTAGCGTTCATTGTTCATTGTTCGTCGACACATTTCTCAATTTGTGTATTAAAATTTCTTTTGTTTAATTATGACGTATAATTATGTTTACATTTCTTCTTGATTGATGTATTATTGACGCATAACAAATAATACTCAAATTAGAAAGTAGGTTGATTATGAAACGAGTACAAGTAAATTTATCTGATGAATTGCTAAAAAAGGTTGATTATTATGCTGAGTATTTAAGTGTTCCTCGTTCTACACTTTGCACTATGTTTATTGGTCAGGGTGTAATGGGATATGATAAAGGTTTAGATATTATAGATTCATTGGCTGATAGTATGAAAGATATTGCACGTGAGGAAGGAAAAAGAAACTAAAAATTCCGCACTACAGATTTGCCGTCAGTGTAGTGCGGATATGTACCAAAATGATACTTGTTAGAAAGTGAGGTAATTATAACAAATGTCTAGAA
>NZ_FOVQ01000024.1:0-15492 GCF_900115215.1 Pseudobutyrivibrio sp. UC1225
CAATGTCATTAAGTTAACATTGCGGTGGAGGCTAAAATGAAGAAAACAAGATTGAAGTATCGAGCTTCAATCTTGTTTTTTCATTTTTGGGCATAATAATAAGACAGATTATCAATCTGCTTAAATAGCATTTTTAACTTTTCATTTTTTTATGCTACTCTATATAGGAAACCACGAAATACTCTTACTGTAAGGGTTCTATCACGGTGCCTTCCAGGTCTAATAGGAATAGTATTTCTTGCAATTATGGTTTCTAAATTGGGTGATGTTGTTTTTTCGAGGAAAAATAGTCTACACACATGAGCAGCTACTGAAAAGTTGGCTTTGTATGTATATTTTCTTTGCTTTTTATCAATGACTACGTGCGAGGTAATCATTTCTGCAAAGTTGTACATTATGAGATGTGCATAGATTTCCTGTTGGACACACATCACCTTTTTTGAGTGAAAATTCAGCATCCCAATCGTATATTTTAAATCTCTAAATGAAGTTTCTATTCCCCAGCGAGATTCATATAGAACTTTTAATCTTTCAGGGGAATATTCTGTTTTTTCCAGATTTGTAAGTATTGTTTCATAAGAATCTTCGGTAATTTTGAATCTTACAATCCTAAAGTTAAGTTCAAAAAACTTCACCTCATCAGCTTTTTTTAGTTTTAGGGGTAGATAATCAAAAGGCGTTGAATGTGGGATTAATTTGTAGTGATTTCTATCTGTCAGAAATAAATTCTTCATTTCTTTTGTTTGTTTACGTGTAAGCTTTAGATTTATGTCTACATCAAACTCTGGTATATCAGGTAAATCCAAACCATTTTTTATACCAGTAGTTCCATCTTTTATTCGAATTAGGAAAAACCAACCTTTTTCCTGTATATGTGCCATATTGTTATAAGATTCATAGCCTCTATCAGCTATTACTAATGCTCTGTTAATTGAAGAATTATCTACCATTTCCTGTAATGCAGAATGTTCGTTGGTATTCATCTTTCCTTGAATGATAGCATCAGTATACAGATGATTCTCTAGATTGTAGAGAGCGTTTAAATGTAAAAGATTGTATGGCTTTTGTCCATTGGAACCAGGATGAAAAGAACTTTTATCATCTGGATTAGTTGGTATTTGAATATCAGAACCATCTACAGCAAGTACAACTAAATCATCAGTTATATTTATCAACTTTGAAGTAAAATCATTAAAAATACTCTTAAAAGCGTCTGTTTTTATTTTTTGACGTTGCTGAACAAAAGCAGATGCAGATGGTAAAGATTCAACATCCGGAAATAAATCTATTAGCTCATTTGTGATGCTCTTACTTCCCATTCCAATGATAGCTTTGATAATTGTTGAAAATGAAAGTTTTCGGTTTCTTGTAAAGTCTATTTGTGTGTTATTAACATAGCCAGTATAGTTTTCGGTAGTAGATTCAATTGCAGAAAATAAAAGTTTTTTTACATTCTTTGGTTTCATATGCGACCTCCTTGCAATCAAGTTTTTTCCTTAATTACAAGGGCCGCTTTCGCTACCTTAAAAACATCAGTAGCGAAAGCGGCCACATATTTCTCTTGTTATGTCAACATATGTTTATAAAAAAGAAGACCCCTATACCATTTCTGGTATAGAGATCTTAATTGAGTCATCTTAACTTAATGACATTGCATAAAAGCCTCGCTCATACCTTTTTTTAGGAATTTTTAATTACTGCAACCTGGTATTTGGTAAGGGTTAAATCTCCAGATATTTCATCTCCTGTAAGCAAATCTATGCCGGAGATATCACTAATAGTTTTCTCATCTTCTGTGCAGTTAAGATAGAAATCATAGCGGGCATCTTCTGAAAGTCTACTATGCTTTTCAATGCCTTCAGGCAACTTCGTAAATGCGATATTTGCATGTGTCAGCATCTCTCTATAAATGAATTCAATATCGTGCTGGTCAGTACGGCAGGCAACATAATATGCGTGGCCTTTTCCGTATTTATTGCAGGTAATAGCAGGTAAGCCTTCAAGGTAATCATTTTCATAACGGGCTAATATATCAGCTGATACATCCCTGAGCATCTCCTGATAATCATGAACAGCTATTGAATGATAACTGCGATTTGCTTTATCATGAATCTTGATAGTAATCTTGTCTTCTGGATAGAGAGTGTCGATTTCTTCAGAGCGAAGACCGAATACTTTATCAAGGTCATCACCAGGGAAACCACCAAGATTAGCAAGCAAATCCTTATTAACGTATCCAGTGAAATATGTAGCCATAAATTCACCACCAGCACTGACAAAATCTGAAATTTTCTGACCAATTCCATCGTGAAGAACATAGAGCATTGGTGCACAAATAATATTATATTTGCTCCAGTCACTGTCCGAGGAAACAATATCAGGCTCAATTCCTAGATGCATAAATTCGTTGTAGATGTTCATGCAGGTTTCATCGAATTTCTTAGTTTCGTTGGCAAGAGCCCAAGCATCATCTATAGCCCAACGGTTATCCCAGTCGAAAACAATAGCCACTTTGTTGTCAGAAACAGAACCAGTAACCTCAGAAAGCTTTTGTAAATCTGCGCCAAGTGAGGCTACTTCCTTAAATATTCTTGTATCGTTTGTTCCAATGTGGTCGATGACAGCTCCGTGCCACTGTTCAGAGGAGCCGCGACTCTTTCTGATCTGGAAATACTGAACAGTATCAGAACCAGCGGCAACAGCCTGCATGGAAATAAGCTTATGGATGCCAGGACGACGATATTTGTTATATGGTCTCCAGTTTACCAATCCAGGAGCAGATTCCATCATCATAAATGGCTGCTCAGGTTTTAGGCTTCTAAATAAAGCGTGGTTAAAGCTGCGTTCTAAAAGATGAGCAGAATCGGACTGCCAGTTGTTATGTATCTCAGGGTAATTATCCCAGCTGATTACATCTATAAACTGGCTCATATACCAGTAGTCATAATCATAGAACATTTCCATGAAGTTGGTAGTAGTAGGTTCTTTGGCACCTGCTGCCCTAAGAGTATCGATTTCAAAGCGCATGAAATCTGTAGCTGACCAGGTAGTAAATCTCTTCCAGTCAAGATTCAAACCAAGGACGCAGTTTTCTCCGTTAGCGTAAGGTGGATCAATCTGGTCAAAGCTGTTAAAGGTGTGAGACCAGAAGGTGGTCCACCATGCTTTGTTGAGCTTATTAATATCATGGTCGTAGCGGTCAGCCAGCCATTCCTGGAATTTCTTGCGGCAGGTATCACAGTAGCAGTATCCGCTAAGCTCATTTGAAATGTGCCACATTAAAAGACCTGGATGATTTGCAAATTTCTGAGCAAGTGCAGTGTCCATGATGCGAACCTTTTCCCTGAATTCAGGTGACTGCATGCAGTGATTATGACGTACGCCGTGATGATTTCTAACACCGCGCTCATCACATCTCATGGCTGATGGATATTTTTCATCAAGCCATGCTGGTCTTGCTCCTGTAGGTGTTGCAAGTACTGTATAAATTCCGTTTTCGTATAGTTTATCCATGATGGCAGCAAGCCAGTCGAAGCTGATATTCCCTTCTGTAGGTTCATGAACTGCCCATGAGAATACACCCATAGTAACGGTGTTTATGCCAGCTTCCTTCATGAGTTGAATATCTTTTTCTAGAATGTCAGGTCGGTCAAGCCACTGCTCTGGGTTGTAGTCTCCACCATGGAGCAGGCCATTCACCTGAGGAAATAAAATCTTTGTCATAGTACCTCTCCTTTTATAAAAATCCTAACATAGAAAATGTGCGAAAACGATTAAAATTAAATGAAATAATTTATATTTTCGCTCATAGTCTTGTCATTGATTCTACTGACCCTATCCCTTATAATTAAAGAAGCTAAATTGCAGCTTATGCTGCGCGGCTCCTTTGGAGCTTAGATTGGAGATATACATGAAGTACATTAACACCCTCAGAGAGGGAGACAGAGGCACAGAGACATACCTGTGCAAAAAGAAGACTCAGGGCATCTCAAAGACAGGAAAGGCTTTCGAGTCACTTACATTATGCGATAAGACAGGCACTATCGATGCAAAGATTTGGGATGTTGATTCCGAAGGCATCAGCGATTTTGACGAGTTGGATTTCATCACAGTTACAGGTGATATTACCAGCTGGAATGGTGCATTACAGTTTAATATAAAGCGCCTTCGCAAGGCTAATGAGGGAGAGTTTGACATTGCAGATTATATCCCAGCCAGCAAGAAGGACGTTGGGGTGATGTGGAATGATTTGACAGCGCTCATCAATTCCATCAAGTCTCCATACATGAAGGCATTACTTAAGAAATATTTTGTTGATGATAAAGAATTTATCGAGGAATTCAAGGCTCACTCAGCTGCAAAGTCTGTTCATCACGGCTTCACTGGTGGTCTTTTAGAGCACACTCTTTCAGTTGCTACAAACTGCGATTATTTCAGCAGACAGTATCCATTCCTGGATAGAGATTTACTTATTACAGCCGCTATCTTCCATGATATTGGAAAGGTAAAGGAGCTTTCAGAGTTCCCACGTAACGATTACACAGATGAGGGACAGCTTCTCGGTCACATCTATGTTGGCGCTACAATGGTAGACAGAGCCATCGATGAAATCGAAGGATTCCCAGCTGTAAAGCGTAAAGAGCTTATCCACTGTATCCTTTCACATCACGGCGAGCTCGAGTTCGGTTCGCCTAAGAAGCCAGCTATTGCAGAGGCCATCGCACTTTCATTTGCTGATAACATCGATGCAAAGCTCGAGACTATCTACGAGGCTCTTGAGAATGTTGAGGAGAACAATTTGACATGGCAGGGATTTAATCGACTGCTTGATTCAAACATCCGTAGAACAGGAAAGAATTAATGAATAAAAACGATATTGTAAGATTAACAATAGAAGATATGTCCCTTGAAGGGGCTGGAATTGGTCACACTGATGGTGTGACCATTTTTGTCAAAGACGCAGTTGTAGGAGATGTGTGTGATGTAATTATCACAAAGGTGAAAAAGACCTATTGCTTTGCAGCATTGAAGGAAGTTGTGGAGGCTAGTTCATATCGTGTTCAGCCAGCCTGCCCTAATGCAAAGCAATGTGGTGGCTGCCAGATTATGCAGGTTTCCTATGAAAAGCAGCTGGAGATAAAGGATAATATCGTAGCCAATAATCTTGTTAAGATTGGTGGTTATGACCGTGCTTTTGTAGATTCTATTCGTGAGCCAATCCTTGGTATGACTAATCCACTTCGCTACCGAAATAAGGCACAGGTGCCTGTTGGAATGGATAAGGATGGAAAGATTATCGCAGGCTTTTATGGCGCCAGAAGTCATAGGATTGTGCCATCAGATGATTGTAAGATTTGCTCTGAGAAGAGTATGAATATCGTATATGCGGTAATCGATTATATGAATGAAAATAAGGTAGCCGCCTACGATGAAGCTACTGGAAAAGGTTTGATTCGCCATGTGCTTGTCCGAGAAGGTAAGGCTACTGGAGAGACAATGGTTTGTGTGGTTGTTAACGGGGATAAGCTTCCAGCGGTGGATTCTTTAATATCGCATATACGAAATGTGGAACCTTCACTTGCATCATTAGTCCTTAATATAAACACACGTCGTGATAATGTCATCATGGGCTATGAGACTAAGGTGCTCTATGGAAAGGAAGCTATTCGAGACACAATAACTCTTACAAATGGTGACACCATCGCTTTTGATATCAGCGCAAATTCCTTCTATCAGGTCAACCATGACCAGATGGAACGTTTATATAGCAAGGCCTTAGAATATGCAGATTTACACGGCACAGAAGAGGTTTGGGATCTTTACTGTGGCATCGGAACCATCTCACTTTCAATGGCAAAACACGCCGGAAGAGTAATTGGAATCGAGGTCGTTCCACAGGCTATTGAAAATGCCAAGGCAAACGCAAAGCTTAACGGTTTAGACAATGCAGAATTCTACTGTGGAGAGGCAGAAGTTGTTCTGCCAGAAATCTACGAAAAGATGTCTCATCCAGATGTCATCATGGTAGATCCACCACGCAAGGGATGCGATACAGTAGCACTTGAAACAATGGTTAAAATGCAGCCTAACCGAATCGTCTATGTTAGCTGCGACAGCGCCACCCTGGCCCGCGACCTTAAGTACCTTGAGGAGCGTGGTTATCACATTCAGAAGTACACTGTATGCGATCAGTTTGGTCATACCATGCATACAGAAACCTGTTGTTTGCTCGAACGACTTCGAAATGCAAAGGATCATGTCATGTTTACGCTTGATATGGAAGACTATTATAGGATTAAGGACGCAGAGTCAGATAAAGAAAAACGATAATACAAACTAATCGTTTTTGGTCAGCTGATGGTAATAACTAAGCAAGCGTTGCAAAGTAGTGTCATCTGCGCTTTGAGTGTTCTTTATCAGTTCAAATAAGATAGGATCACTATTTTTATGAATGTTTATTACATCAGGGGAAATATCATCTGTTTCTCCTGATAAATAGGCAACTGATGTATTCATTTTCTCCGCTATCGATATTATGACTTGTGGAGAAGGCTTGCGGTCACCTGCTTCATATCTAACGTAGGATGCTGCCGTTAATCCAATCCGCCTTGCAGCTTCAGCTTTGGAAAGGTTAAGCCGTTCTCTTGCTGATTTGAGGCGTTCAGGAATAAGAGTATTGTTCGTATGGTTCATAATAACCCTCCTTGACAATTACCAATGGTAACACTATAATATTACCATTGGTAATATTATATAAATCCAGATTATGAATGTCAACGAAGATTTGACGTGTTCTCAGGCATCTTCAATATAGTATTTCTGACAATATTGATAAGAGTCTTTATGATGTGAGAGCTTACGAACCATACCACGGTGGAACTGAACCGCTTATGAGGGTTCGTATTATGGAAAAGTTGGAAGTAGCAGGAGGGGAAAGACTTGGAGAAAAAAGCAATAATACAGTATAAGAAAAGATTTGATGATATCAGGCATGAAGAGAATGGCATTGAATTCTGGTATGCACGAGAGTTGATGGAACTGCTTGAATATGCTCAATGGAGAAATTTTGAGAAGACCATAGAAAAGGCAAAGACTTCTTGTGAAAACAATGGGATAACTGTAACGGATCATTTTGCTGATGTCAGCAAAATGATAAAAATCGGTAAAGGCGGAAATCGAGAAGTTGATGATTATATGCTCACTCGTTATGCCTGCTATCTCATTGCTGAGAATGGAGATCCCCGAAAGGAACAGATTGCATTCGCGCAGAGTTATTTTGCGGTGCAAACAAGAAAGCAGGAACTTATTGAAGAACGAATTGCATATATAGAAAGAACAGAAGCTCGTGGCAAGCTTAGGGAGTCGGAAAAGCGACTATCTCAGAATATCTATGAGCGTGGTGTTGACGATGCCGGGTTCGCAAGAATACGCTCAAAAGGTGATCAGTCTTTATTTGGAGGATATACCACCAAAGAAATGAAAGAACGTCTTGGTGTCAAGGACTCAAGACCGTTGGCGGATTTTTTGCCGACACTTACAATAGCCGCCAAAAATCTTGCAACAGAGATGACAAATTACAATGTTGAAGAAAAGGATTTACAAGGGGAGTCTGCTATAACGGTTGAACATGTTGACAACAACATTTCAGTAAGAGAGATGCTGGGGCAAAGGGGAATCAAACCGGAGAATCTTCCTCCTTCTGAGGATATTAGAAAACTGGAAAGAAGAGTACAAAAGGAAGATAAGCAACTTGCTAAGAAATCGGGGAAACTTCATGAATAGAATCAGTCTGTTTAGAACCAGAATAGTGATTGAAGACAAGGTATACTTATTAGCAAAGGATGTCTGGAAAGCGATTTTAATACTATCATAACGTCTGACATAGACGTTATGAAAAAGCTTAAGCATATAGAGATAACTCGTGTTGAGACTTTGCGAAATAACACAGAAGCGATAAAGAGTATCTATCCGCTCAAGTTTATTGTAGCTGGAAAAATGTTTGAGAGTGAAGCTAGGATGGCTGGTTATCAGAGTGTTAACGAGTATATGGAAGAGGTTGACTATGTTAAGGAAATCAATAACGAAAAAGAAAAATTGATTTCAAAGAGGGATTTGATAGAGAGTATAAGTCTAAGCAGAGTTAAGCTTTCCGAGTTGATAGACGCTGATGTTCTTGGCAGGAATGACCTTCAAATTCAACAGTATATCCATATCAATAATGGAACTCCTTATATTGAGAGTTTTATAGTTGGACGGGGCATATTTTTTTCTGTATATGATGACGGCTACGCATTTGATGAATTGAGGGTTGAGAACAACGACCTGCTCATTCCAACATATGATTATGATGAAGATAATCCTAATAAGAATTATAGTCATGAACAAATTCCGGAATTGACTCTTTTATAGAATAAAGAATATTGCTGAGGTAGCCACTCTATGTCATTATGAAATTCGGTTGCTCAACGAAACAACAGTCGAGACGGTATGTTTATTGTCCAAGAATTAATTCTCACAGAAATTTCACACTGTACACACCATTGCTAACGAAAAATCTGATAGATTAAAGTTAGCGTTACTATGTGCATTTATTGTAGTGAGAAAAGGTAAAGTGTAATGTCAAAAGTGTATAGGGCTGTGACCCGGCACAAAAATAAAAACGAAGATATACGGGAATATTTCAGTATATGTATGGAAGCCATTAAAGAGGGTAATCTATACATGCTTCGTCGCGCCTGTATGTATATTTCTATCATATATCTGATTATGATAGGAATAGCTCTTGTTTTTGTGCCAGATTTTAAAATCTCTTGGGTTCATGTTCTGATGCTCCCACTGATGGTTGTCCAGTATCGTGTGAATTTGTACATTATGAGACACGGTCCTATTAGTACCAAAGCTACTGGGATAGTTTGTTGTTCCTTTTACTTTTGGCTTTCAATGATTTTTATCCTAATAGATACATATGTCTATTCGGATAAGCAGGCATATTTTGTTCCAATGCTGATACTTGTATATCCAACGTTATACATAGACAGAATGTATAAGTATGGCTGGGAGGAAATGGTTGCCGCTATTACCTTTGCAGCCTTTTCTTACAATTACAAAGAATTTGCATTATTTAGGCGAGATGTTTATATGGTTCTTGGTGCGTATTCTGTATCAATGGTCCTTGGCCATCTTGTTCTTGAAGTGCGAAGCAGAGAAGCTTTAGCTATGAAGGAACTTAAGGGCGAGAGTTCCTTGGATAAGCTCACACATGTATTTAACAAGGATGCATTATTATCCAAGATTGACTCATATTTCCTTCAAAAGGCAGAAGATGATTATTGTGCCATGATGGTTTTGGATTTGGATGATTTCAAATCTGTAAATGATAATCTTGGGCACAATACAGGTGATATCCTGTTGGAAAATGTTGGAAGATTATTGCTGGATAGCTTCAGAGCCTATGATATTACAGGGCGATATGGTGGAGATGAATTTGTGGTAATGATGCCACAGATGAGTGATGTGGCAATACTTCAGTCTCGTTGCAGGACACTTCAGAAGCTTCTTGCTGAAATAAATTTGGGAAATAGCGAACCATTTACGATGAGTATGGGTGCGATTATAAGCAATAGTATTCGTGATACCAACGAACTGTTCATGATGGCAGATGATGCCCTTTATAAATCTAAAATCGGTGGCAAAAATAATTGCACTATATGGAGTGTTGAACAGCGTAATTATGAGCTACCTATTCTGCTGAGTATTAATGACGGTAGGGTGGAAGCAATTAAGAAGTTGAAAGAATTTAAAGGGGAAGAGTTTGAAATTCTTTCTGCAGCCAGTGATAGTGATGCGCTTTGTGTTATAAGCCAGTATCATAAACAGCTTAAGCTAGTATTACTGGAAGTAAATGAAGAAAATGAATTTGGATTACTTACAATGAAATATATGAAGCAAAGAGAAAGCTTCAACAGAATCCCAATCCTTGCAGTTGTTAAATCCCAAGAGGGCGAACGAATTGCGAAGGAATGGGGAGCTGATAAAGTTTTGATGTACACTTCAACGGATGAAGAGTTTGGAGATGCAATTAATACTTTAGTAAGTATGTGAGAAATAAGCTTCGGCGGCCAGGACAACTGTGTCGCCGATTTTTAATGTCAAATCCTGTACAGGAATCAGTGATTCACCGTCACGAGTTATAATTGCAGGAAGATAATGATCAGGCACACCGATTTCTTCAACCTTCAATCCATTCCAGCAATGTCCTTCTGTGACATGAATTGTAAGCAAATCAATGTGTTCATCTCTTGCAAAATTGTTCATAAGCTTCATTTTTGCATAGTGTTCCACGAATCCAGCAGATAAGATACCAGTAGGGATAGCTACAACACCTACGCCCAGGAAACCAGTGAGGATTGCCATAATTCTGCCTGGTGTGGTGATGGGATAGATGTCGCCATAGCCGACCGTAAGAAGAGTGGACACGGACCACCATATTCCAGAAAATGCATTTCTAAAAACTTTAGGCTGTGCTTCGTGCTCTGCATAGTAAATTCCGATTGAGCTGGCAAGCATAAGAATCATTAGGATTACAAGAGAAGATGTAATCTGATTTCTCTTTTCCTTCAAAACTGAAAAGATAACAGCAAAGGAATCATACTGTCCGTTAATTCTAAAAAGATGGAAAATTCTTATTACCCTAAGTATTCTAAATGCCACAAATCCAGATAAAAAGAAAAATGGAAGAATGGTAAATAAATCTATAACACCGTCGAAGGAGAGCAAGAATTTGATTATAGCCTTTTGGCGTGATACCTCCGGATATAATAAATCTGCAGTCCATATCCTGAGTGCATATTCCACGCAGAAAATGAGAATGGTCACAAAGGCGATAACATTAAGAATTGGAAAAATAGGGGTGAATTCCTCGTAGGTTTGAAGAACCATCACTGCCACATTTAAAAGGATTGTGACAGTGATGAAAATATCAAAGGCTCTACTGGCAATATCACCTTTATTTCCTATCTGTATAACATGAAAGATGTGTTCTTTGCTAATCTTTTTCAACTTACTATTCTCCCAAAATCTAAGTAGTTATTTTAAAGAAAGTCCATAGTACTTAGCTATTCCTGTAGCATCGGCTACTCCAAGCTGTTGATATTGTTCAGGTGTGCTAAGATGATTGATTCTATCAGATTCGTTTGTGCAGAAGGCGTGCTCTACGATAATGCAAGGGAAGCCCAGAGTCTTTGCTTTATTTATAAGAGCATAATAATCCTTTGCTGAACCATCAGGATAAGTGCCGCTTTCAGAGTCTCTTGTAACAATACCTGTGCCATTAGGGCAGAGCTTCCAATTGTTTACATTAAGTCCTGTAGCTGTAAGCTGAGCGAGGATTGAGTTACCTAAATCAGAGCCCTTTACACAGATATCTGGTCTGTAGTTTGGATTAGGAATGATGACTTTTGAACCATTTTGAGACTTATCTAAATCTGGATCATAGTCATTATGAAGACTAATAAGCACATCCGCATTTACGGATTTAGCATAGTTGACTCTACCAGTGAGGCAATCTCCTGAAGAATCAGGATTAGCACCATAAGGACAGTCAAAACCGTAGCGAGTCATATAAACGGTTACTCCATTATATTTCTCAAGCTCCTGCTTGCAATAGTAGGCAATGTAAAGGTTTGCGATACCTTCTTCAAAGTTTTGATAGTGACATCCTAAGTGAGTGGTATCATGGCCTGCATCGAGAACTACAACAATGTTTTTAGTGGCTTTTGCTGCCTTCTTTTTTGCTTTCGCATCTACACTAAGAGTTGAGCTGGCAAAAAGTGATAGAGCGATAGAAAAGCAAAGGGCAATTGTTACTATTCGCTTGATTGAAGTTTTCATATTCTTTTTCCTTTCTTTAGAAAAAATCTTAAAACAATTTTACCATCCTACAGTTTGTTTATCAATTTGATGTTGAATAGTAGCCCAAAAAGGAATTATGTAGAAAAAAATCATAGTTTATTCACACTATGGGCAATAAAATACACGAATAATTTGATAGATTAAATTAGGAGAGTGTATGCCATGGGACTATTTGGAAAATATTCAAAAATTAATAGAGAAGAGCTGGATTCGATAAAGCGCTATCTACGGGAATGCCTGCCATCTATTGATGACAATAATCTCCATATGCTTAGGAAAGCCTGCATGTACATCTCCATGGTGTATGTAGGAATGATTATTGTAGGAGAATTATTGCTGGAAGATTTTACCTTTTCTATTGAGCATTGTGGCATGATTCCCCTTATGATTGTGTACTTTTTTGTGAATTTATATACCTTGAGACACAGAGGAGAAATCAGCACAGCAAAGACAGCGGCTATTTGTTGCACCTTTTATTTTTTCCTAGGAGTAGATTTGGCGCTGATTGATGTATTTGACTCGCCAACAGGTCAGGCTCTGTGGCTGCCGCTGGCTTGTATTGGTCTGCCAATGATTTTTATTGATAGAATATACAAATATGCTTTTGAGGAGTCTGTTGTATTATCTATCATGCTAATCATGTCATATTTTCATAGAGATCATGAAGGCTTTTTGAAGGATTTGTATATTTCAATCGCCGCATTCATTGTTTCAATTCTTGCAGCCCGCATTATCCTGGAGGTGCGTGCCAAAGAAGCTCTTGCTATGCAGGAGGTAACAAAGCTTAGTTCGCTTGATAAGCTGACGCATGTACTGAATAAAAATGCATTGATTGAAAGAATCGATAACTACTTTCATAGAAAGACATCAGATGAATTCTGTGCCATGTGCATAATTGATTTGGATGATTTTAAATTGGTCAATGATAATTTAGGACATAGTACAGGCGATATACTACTTGAAAAGGTGGGACAGCTTTTGATTGAAAATTTCAGAGCTTATGACCTTGTGGGAAGGTATGGTGGAGATGAGTTTGTGGTACTCATGCCAAGAATGGGCGATATAAATATTCTCACCAATAGATGTAAAGCTCTCCAAATGTATATCAGTGATCTTGATATAGGCGTTAATCATATAGTGACAGCCAGCATCGGAGCTGTTATATGCAAGGGGGAGAGCGATTGGAAGGCCATTTTTTCAATGGCAGATGACGCTCTTTATAAATCGAAAATTTTGGGAAAGAATTGCTGTACTACCTGGGTGTATGTGGATGAACCAAAAGAGAAGGATATTTTGGTGTTGATGGCTTCAGAGATAAATGAAGGTGTTAATAGTCTCTTTGAGGGTGAAGGGGATAGATTTGATATTATCCATGCTACAAATGATGATGAGGTAATTCGAAATATCTCCAGATATCGTGATGGAATAAAAATAATAATGCTGGAGGTAAATGCAGGAACAGGATCTGGTGTTTTCGTCCTCAAGTATTTAAAGAAAAGAGAAGGCTTTGCAAAGATTCCTGTGATTGCAGTGGTCAACACACAAAGGGAAGCAGCTATGGCTGAGGATTTGCAGGCAGACGCAATTATAGGCACTGATGAACCTGATTCAAAATATAAGCTAGAGTAAACTTTTAGTCGGAAAAAATAGAATAAATACAAAAAGAACATCCTTCTTGTGATAAGGTTATGGTTTGCGAAAAAAACTTTATCAAGGGAGGATGTTCTTTTATGCAAAAGAGTATACAGTATTTTGGAGAAGTGTGCATTCAAAGATTTTTAGAAATACAAAAAGAGTTATATCAAAACCCAAAAGATTTAGCTGAGTTTATACTAAATGTTGAAAGTGAGGTAAGGAAACTAGGCCGTATTTTTATTGAAGAGACACTTGAGGAAATGGATCAACTTATACGTGAAAGTGATAAAAGAAAGAAACATTGGGTGGTTGAAACACATGATAATAAGTCTCTTATTACATCTTTAGGAACGATAAATTACACCAAGACGTTATTTACTTCTAAAGATCTCAAAACTGAAGACGGTAAAGAGGTTATGTGTTACCTGTTGGATAAAGCTCTTGGTCTAACAGAGAATCAGCACCTAAGTGTGGATGCAATTGCAAAAGTTTATGAAGAAGCAACTCAGACTTCTTACCGTAGAGCAGGTCAAAGTATTTGTAGTGAAGATGCCATAAGTAAGGAGGCTGTAAAAGAACTACTACATAAAACCAGATTTCCCAAGCTGGAAATTCCTAGGGAAAAGAAAAAAGTAAAGTACTTGTACATAGATGCAGATGAAGATCATTACGCTCTTCAGTTTAAAGAGACTAAGGGGGATTTAGTTGTAAATTCCATGGGACGAAAGAATAATGGGGCGATAAATAAAATCATATATGTTTATGAAGGGATTGAACCTGAAGCTCCAGGAAGCAAACGTAATTGCTTGATAGGAACTCATTATTTTTGTAGAGGGACAGAGCAAGATAATAAAGAACTATGGAAGGAAGTTTTTGAATATATAGAAAACTTTTATGATACAGAGTGTTTAGAGAAAATATATCTTAACGCAGACGGAGGTAGCTGGATTAAGGAAGGACTAAATCACATAGCTGGGGTTAAATATGTCCTAGATGAATTTCATCTTAGTAAGTACATTTTTAAGATGACAAGCCATATGTTAGATACATCTTGGGATGCGCAAAGAGAAATAAGAAAAACAATACGGCAGGCTACAAAAGATGATTTCAACAGACTTGTAGAAAGACTTTTGGATTACGCAAAATCTGAGTCGGATGTGAATAGAATAAAATCTAGTTCAGATTACATCCTTAAAAACTGGTCGGCTGCAAAAATAAGACTATCTAGATTAGAAAATGTGGTTGGAAGTAGTACTGAGGGGCATGTTTACCATGTGTTGTCATCTAGAATGAGTACAGACCCGTTAGGATGGAGTCATCATGGAGCATCTCAAATGGCTAGATTCAGAGAATATACGTATAATTCAGGAAACATGCTTGAATTAGCAAGGTATCAAAAGGAAGTACTTTCTAAAGCAGCTGGCACAGAAGAATTAGAAATATCTGCTACAAAGATGGTAACAGCCAATAAAAGAGATCGTACCTTTTCTGATAAGGAGTATGGAAAATACATAGAGTGCTTTCATTCAGCTTTGCCTAAATATTTGGAAGATGAAATCAATAAAAATCATGATTATTACTATATAAGAAGTTGGTTTTAGAAGGAAACAACACCTGACGGTGTTGCCTTTAATAAACGTGCTTCGCACAAACCTAATCTTTCATTTGCTTGATTTACAGTGTATCTGCCCAGAAATGGGAGTCAAGGATGCTACGCACCGAAGGCTGAAGTCCTTGACACCCATTTCAAGGCAGATAAAATATCAACAAGCAAACGAAGGATTATTTGTCGTACAGTAAAGTACGCTTTGTGCACTTAATTAGAGGCCTGCGAAGCAGGGCTTCCTTTTAAAAGAGAAAAAGAGTAAGATTATAACAAATCTAATTCTTATCATAAAACACAGGGATAGTCTTTTCTGTGATTTCCGAGTACAAATTTACGCTGCC
>NZ_FOVQ01000023.1:0-18648 GCF_900115215.1 Pseudobutyrivibrio sp. UC1225
TTGATAAAGTTTTTTTCGCAAACCATAACCTTATCACAAGAAGGATGTTCTTTTTGTATTTATT
This sequence comes from Pseudobutyrivibrio sp. UC1225, assembly GCF_900115215.1. NCBI lineage: Bacteria > Bacillati > Bacillota > Clostridia > Lachnospirales > Lachnospiraceae > Pseudobutyrivibrio > Pseudobutyrivibrio sp. UC1225. The sequence continues at coordinate 65 of NZ_FOVQ01000023.1, forward strand.
CTATTTTTTCCGACTAAAAGTTTACTCTAGCCAGCGGGGGAGCAAGAATATAAAACATATTCAATAACATCGCAAATTCACCTGATCCCTGGAATCCAAATGTGGTGTTACCATTAGCACCAATGATGGCATTCCAATTTTTGGAGGGAAATTTTATATATTTTGCTACTTGATTTGCTCTACTACCTACAAAAACAAGGAAAAATGAATGTACAGAATAATTCTAAAATGATACACTTAGTGTGTTGTTATAGGGCTTTTTTGATTGCAAGGAGGAAAACATGAAGATAGGTTTTATCGGCGCAGGTAACATGGGTAGTTCTATGATTGGTGGAGTAATTTCATCCGGTACAGTAGAGCCCCAGGATGTAATGGCTAGCGATATTTTTCAGGCTACTTTAGACGAGCTTAGTGAAGAGTTTGGTGTTAACACCAGTATTAGCAACAGGGATGTAGTTGATTTCGCAGATATAGTTATTCTTGCGGTAAAGCCTCAGTATCTTCCTGATGCTATCGAAGGAATAAAGGATATGGATTTTAGTGACAAGGTTGTTGTAAGTATTGCAGCAGGCCAGTCCTTAGATAGATTGAGAAGTCTTTTTGGAACAGATCTTAAGCTTATTCGTGTTATGCCTAACACACCAGCTCTTGTTGGCGAGGCAATGAGTGCTCTTAGTCCAAATGAGCATGTAACAGAAGAAGAGTGCGAGATAGTAGTTGAGCTCTTTGAATCCTTCGGAAAGGCAGAGGTGGTTCCTGAAAAATTACAGGATGCGGTTGTTGGTATCAGCGGCTCATCTCCAGCTTATGTATATATGTTTATTGAGGCACTTGCAGATGGTGCAGTTGCAGAGGGCATGCCAAGAGCACAGGCTTACAAGTTTGCGGCACAGGCAGTTCTTGGTTCAGCAAAGATGGTCCTTGAAACAGGAGAGCATCCAGGAGTGCTAAAGGATAATGTTTGCTCACCAGGAGGCACTACTATAGAGGCGGTTACAGCTCTTGAATCACTTGGTTTTAGAAGCGCAGTTATTGAAGCTGAGCGTATCTGCATAGAAAGATCTAGAGAATTATAGTATTATAGGGCTTGGCCAAGTGCCAAGCCTTAAATTATGGAGTATAAATTAATGGAAGCAGTAAAAAACTTTATAAGAAATGAAATAGTATTAGTGGTAGCCTTCGTTTTGGCAGTGGCATCCAGCTTTGTTGTTCACCCAGATAGTCAGTATATTGGTTACATAGATTTTAGGACATTGAGCATTTTATTTGCCTTGATGATTACTATGGCTGGCCTTCAGCGTTTGCAGGTATTCAGACAGATAGGAGAGCTTTTAGTTTCAAAGATGAGCTCCATCAGAGGAGTTGTTCTGGTGCTCATTGGGCTTTGCTTTTTCTCAGCTATGTTTATCACAAATGATGTGGCCCTTCTTACCTTTGTGCCATTTTCTATAGTTACTTTGTCTATTTCAAATCGCAAGGATTTGTTCATCATAGTAATTGTGCTTGAGACAATAGCAGCAAATCTTGGAAGTATGCTTACACCACTTGGTAATCCACAGAATCTTTATCTGTATTCCATTGCGGGTATGAGTCTTGGAGCATTCGTAAAGCTTATGTTGCCATACAGTGTAGTAGCACTTGTAATGCTTGTGCTTAGCGGATTTGTATTCGTGAAAGCAGCTCCAGTAACTTTGGCAGAAAAGCATATATATGAGCGCACAAACAGAGACAAGAAGATGATAGGAATGTACGTATTTACGTTTTTAGTTTCTATCCTTGTGGTGGCAAGAGTTTTAGATTATAGAATCGGTCTTGTAATCGTAGTGGGACTGACACTTATCTGTGACAGACGAGTGCTTAGAAAGCCAGATTATTCACTTTTATTTACATTCATTTTCCTGTTTATTTTTATTGGAAATATAAAGCGAATTCCTGCACTTTCTGATGCTATAGGAAGTTTCTTGCAGATTAATGAGGTGGGAGTTTCAATTTTCCTTAGTCAGTTTATCAGTAATGTACCGGCTGCAATCCTTTGTTCAGGATTTACTGATCAGATTGATAAGCTCATCATCGGAACAAATTTTGGTGGCCTTGGAACTTTGATAGCATCTATGGCAAGCCTGATTTCCTTTAAGCAGTACGGCTATATTGATGGAGCAGATAAGAAAAAATATATAGGGGTATTCACAGTTGCTAATGTAATCTTCCTAATAGTGATGTGTTTAGTGTATGTATTGCTATAGACTAATTAAATAAAATTATAGATTTAGGGACTTCTTCGGAAGTCCCTTTTTTACTGTAAACATGGGAAAAACTCTGAATTATTTATTACAGAAAATGTATATTTGTAACATAAATATTACAAAATTGTTTACAAACTAAAAGTGTTATGTTATATTGTACCGGTAAACAAAAATAAACAGTTTCTTGTAAATTGTTTATTAATAAACAGAAAGGGCAGAATATGTAATGAAAAGAAGAATAAGAATTATTACTTCATGCGCATTAGCAGCAGCATTGGCGGTTAGCGGACCCGCATGCATTCAAAATGTTAATGCAGCAAGCGTTACAGTACAGGCGAACGCTGTGTCTAAATCTCAGACTCCTGTTGGACAGCATGGTACTCTATCAGTAAAAAAGACATCAGGTTACGCTGCGCCAACTATCGTAGACAAATATGGCAAGCCAGTACAGTTGCACGGAATCAGCACACATGGTGTACAGTGGTTCCCACAGTACATTAGCAAGGATAGTTTTAGGAGCCTGAGGGATGATTGGGGAATCGATACAGTAAGACTTGCAGTATATGCCAGAGAGAATGGATACACTCAGGGAAATAAGGACTTAATGGATAAGAAGATCGAGGAAGCTGTTTCAGCAGCAAAGGATCTTGGAATGTATGTAATCATCGATTGGCATGTACTTAGCTACAACCCAAATGAAGACATCGACGCGGCAAAGACATTCTTTACAAAATATGCGGTAAAGTACAAGAATGTTGACAATGTAATCTTTGAAATCGCCAACGAACCTACTGGTACAAACTGGTATGACGGAAGCGGCAAGGATTTATACACCTACAGCAAGACAATTGCTGGTGTAATCAGAGGTACAGGTGCTAAGAATATCATCATCTGTGGTACCAACGACTGGTCACAGAGAGTTGATCAGGTAGCTGATAAGCCTCTTAAGAATGATGGTTTTGAAAACATCATGTACACAGTTCACTTCTACGCGGCAACACATTATGACAATATTAAAGACAACGTAAGAAAGGCCGTTAAGGCGGGCACACCAGTTATCTGTACAGAGTTTGGTGTTTGTGATGCTTCTGGTAACGGCGGATACGATTTCAGCAATGCTGATGATTGGATGAAGCTCTTCAAGGAGAACAACATCAGTTTTGCATTATGGAGCTTATGTAATAAGAATGAGTCTGCTTCAGTAATTTCTTCATCATGTAATAAGACTAGCAACTGGACAGAATCAGATCTTACAGAGGCTGGCAAGTGGCTTATGAAGACTTGTAAGGAGCTTTCAGGTAATAGTGGTAGTGTAAACCCTACTCCTACCCCTACACCAACTCCTACACCAACACCTAAGCCTACAGCTAAGCCAACACCAACGCCAACTCCAAAGCCTACCCAAACACCTACCTCAAAACCTACCCCTACTCCTACTCCTGAGGCAGGCACAACAACAGGTGGAAGTGTTACTTTTGACATTCCATCTGATTGGGGCACAGGCTTTTCAGCAAATAACACAGTTAGTAACACAACAAACAAAACCCTTAATGGATGGACAGTTGAATTCGATAGTGATGTTGAAATTACAGCAATCTGGAATGCTAAGATTTCATCTCACAAGGGTAAGCACTACGTAATTACCAACGAATCTTATAACGGTATAGTAGAGGCTGGACAGACTGTTTCATTCGGCTTTAACGGAACTAAGAAAGATGGTTCTAAAGCCACATTTACAAACGTTAAAGTACGTTAATGTTTGTATGACTTCGTAAAACCAACCTTTTTCATATTTTTATACTCCCTAATATATATATGTGGTCGCAATAGTGTATGCTGTTGCGACCTTTCGCTTTTTTGCTTGCTTTTTTTTATTTCAGGTTGTATTATAGTCAGGCAATTAAAAAATAGAAATTCACTCGTAAGAGTGAGAGACAGTTCGTTTGTACCATCCTGTCTATAAACAAAACTCGGACTTGCGTTATTTATCTATGTGATTTTCGAGGCTGCCGGTGCGCAGTCTTTTTTATTTCTGAGATATTCTAGGTCCGGTTTCATAGGAGATTTTCAATGTATTATTTAACTGCAGAGGCTTCATTTGATGGAGCTCATTTTCTAGCTGGCTACGATGGAAAGTGTTCCAATTTACATGGTCACCGCTGGAGAGTAATTTTAAAAATTAAGACAGATAAGCTGCAGAGCGAAGGGCAGCAGCGCGGAATGGTAGTAGATTTTGGCGATGTGAAAAACGCTCTTAAAAAGGAAACAGATTTCTTTGATCACAGCTTTATATATGAAGAAGGTTCTCTTAAGGAGGCTACAGTAGCAGCTCTCCAGGCAGAGGACTTCGAGATGCATGTAGTGCCTTTCAGACCTACAGCAGAGAATTTCGCAAAGTACTTTTTTGACAAGTTTAAGGATTATGGTTTTACAGTTGCAGAAGTGACAGTGTATGAGACTCCAAATAACTGTGCAAGCTATTCGGAGGATTAATAATGTCAGTATTTTTTGTAGTAGAGAAGTTCGTCAGCATTAATGGCGAAGGTCAGCACGCTGGTGAGTTAGCTGTATTTATCAGACTTCGTGGATGTAACCTTGCTTGTAGCTATTGTGATACAAGATGGGCATGCAGCTATGAGGCACCAGCCGAGCAGATGACAGAAACTGAAATTATAGATTATGTAAAGTCAACTGGAATTAACCGTGTCACCCTTACTGGTGGCGAGCCACTTAAGGCAAGGGATATAAAGGACCTTTTGAGAGCCTTTGCAGCAGAACCAGACCTTAAGGTGGAGATTGAAACAAATGGAAGTGTTAGTATTGTCCCATTTGCAGCTATTCCAAATGCACCTGCATTTACCTTGGATTACAAGCTTGCAGGCTCTGGTATGGAAGATAAGATGGATTTATCTAATTTTGCCTTTCTTCAGCCAAAGGACACTGTTAAGTTTGTATGCTCAGAGGTAAGCGAGCTGGATAAGGTCTGTGAGCTTGTTGATACATACGGCTTGGCTATGAAATGTACAGTTTTAATCAGCCCTGTATTTGGACGAATCGATCCAGCAGATATGGTTAATTATCTGATAGAGCACAAGCGTAATGATATTCGATTACAGCTCCAGCTTCATAAATTTATTTGGGATCCAAATAAGCGTGGAGTGTAAGAAAGAGGATAGTATGGCAATTAATAAGGAATTAATTAAGGAAAGCATTAGAAATATTATCATTGCCCTTGGGGATGATCCTGACAGAGCAGGTCTTATCGAGACTCCTGACAGAGTTGCCCGCATGTATGAGGAGGTTTTCGAGGGAATGAATTACAGCAATCAGGAGATTGCTGATATGTTCAACAAGACCTTTGACGAGGACTACTATGATGAGAATAGTCAGGACCTTGTATTCGTAAAGGACATCGAGGTGTTCAGCTACTGTGAGCATCATCTTGCACTTATGTATGATATGAAGGTCAGTGTAGCCTATATTCCAAATGGAAAGGTAATCGGTCTCAGCAAGATTGCACGAATCGCTGATATGGCGGCTAAGCGTCTCCAGCTTCAGGAGAGAATCGGAAATGATATCGCTGAGATTCTTCAGATGGTTACAGGCTCTGAGGATGTGGCTGTATTTATCGAGGCTAGCCACTCTTGCATGACAGCACGTGGAATTAAGAATGCAGGTGCTCGCACTCAGACACAGACTTTACGTGGAAAGTTCAAAACCGACAGAGATTTGTTGGCAAGATTATTTTAAAAAGCGGATGAGGTGTATATGAAAGTATTAGTTTTAGTCAGTGGTGGTGTGGATTCTACCACTTGCCTTGGTATGGCAGTAAAGGAATATGGAAGCGAGAACGTAGTAGGACTTTCTATTTTCTACGGTCAGCGTCACGATAAGGAAATAAAGGCAGCAGTTGCTGTTTGCGAGCATTATAATGTAGAGCACATCACACTTGATTTATCTACAATGTTCCAGTTTAGTGACTGCACACTTTTACAGCACTCTGATGGAGAGATTCCAGAGGAGTCTTATGCTGAGCAGCTTGCTAAGACAGACGGAAAGCCAGTTAGCACTTATGTGCCATTTAGAAATGGTCTTTTCCTTTCAAGCGCCAGTGCTATTGCACTTTCTAAGGGATGCTCAAAGATTTATTATGGAGCACACAGTGATGACGCTGCAGGCAATGCTTACCCAGATTGTTCAGAGGCATTTAATAATGCAATGAACACAGCTATCTATGAAGGTAGTGGAAAGCAGCTTGAAATTGTTGCACCATTTATAAGCCTTACAAAGTCTCAGGTTGTAAAGAAGGGACTTGAAATCGGAGTTCCTTATGAGCTTACTTGGAGCTGCTATGAAGGACATGAGAAGGCTTGTGGAAAATGCGGCACATGCATCGATAGAAAAGCAGCATTTGAACTTAATGGGGTGACAGACCCAATAGCATATGAGAACTAATTATCGTATATACGATATCGGAAGTACGGAGGTAAATAATTATGGCAGATAGAGCAGCCGAGGGTACACTTACCCTTCTTGGAAACAAGAACAACACATATCCAGATAACTACGCACCAGAGATGCTTCAGACATTCTTAAACAAGCATCCTGAGAATGATTACTTTGTAAAGTTTAACTGTCCAGAGTTCACATCACTTTGTCCTATTACTGGTCAGCCTGATTTTGCAAATATTATCATTTCTTATGTTCCAGGTGAAAAGATGGTAGAGAGCAAGTCATTAAAGCTTTATCTTTTCAGCTTTAGAAATCATGGTGACTTCCATGAGGATTGTGTAAACATCATCATGAAGGATCTTATCAAGCTTATGGATCCTAAGTACATCGAGGTTTGGGGCAAGTTTACTCCAAGAGGAGGCATTTCCATCGACCCATATTGTAACTATGGCAAGCCAGGTACAAAGTGGGAAGAGATAGCTTTCAATCGTATGGCAAACCACGATATGTATCCTGAGAGAGTTGATAATAGATAAATTTTTTATGGGACTGATAAGGTAAATTTACCTTGTCAGTCCCTTTTTTGAAATATTGCTGGAAACGTTTCCAGCAATATGATATTCTACATTTAGTTTTTTTGCTAGGAGGATGATTTTATGGGATTCGGTAAGTTATTGGGATATGTAACCGAGGACGATCAGGTTACTATCAAATATGAAAATCAGGAAGTAATTATTCAGGTAATTACAGAGGAAATTATCAGGGTATTAGTTCCTTATTGGATAAAATATTACAAGTCAGTTGCCATCGAGGGGAATCCACAGGTGCCTGTAGATTTTGAGGTATCACAGGCTGAGGATCATATTTCCATTACAACAGGCTCCGTTATTCTTCAGCTGGGGGATGATTTCAGCTTTAAATTCATGGATAAATTCTCAGATGAACTGCTTTCAAGCTATGATGGCACCCGTACTATCATGGGAGGATTATCTGAGGAAGCGTTAGCACTTCTTATTGCGGAAGGACATCTTTTTAATGCTGATCAGTACAAAAATCATAAGGTTCAGCAGCTTTTCAAACTTAATCCAGAGGACAGATTCTACGGCACAGGTGATAAGACTGGCTTCTTAAATAAGCGAGGCTATGCTTACGAGAACTGGAATTCAGATATTCCTCAGATGCACATGGAAAACATGCCAGCTCTCTATAAATCAATTCCATTTATTATTGGAAAGCGACCAGGATACACTTATGGTCTTTTCTTTGATAATACCTTCCACAGCTATATGGATCTTGGCAAGGAGAGCACAGATTATTTCTGCTATGGTGCAGATGATGGAAACTTAGATTTCTACTTCATGGCTGGCGAAAAGATGACAGATATTGTGGAGCACTATACATATCTTACAGGACGTGCACCACTGCCACAGCTTTGGACACTGGGCTATCATCAGTGCCGCTGGGGCTATGAAAGTGCAAAGGATATCCGTGAAGTTGCCACAAAGATGCGTGAGAACAGAATCCCTTGCGAGACGGTTCAGTACGATATTGATTACATGGATGGCTTCAGAGTCTTCACATGGGATGAGGAAAACTACGAGCCAGAGGGACAGCTTATAAAGGAGCTTGCTGAGGATGGCTTTAAGGCTGTCTGCATCATTGACCCCGGCGTAAAAGCGGACAAGGGCTACTTCATGTACGACGAGGGCATAAAGAATGATTACTTTGCAAAGGATAAGGATGGCAAGGTATATGTAAATGAGGTTTGGCCAGGAGATTCTGTATTCCCTGATTTTGGTAAAGAAGAAGTTAGAAACTGGTGGAGCAAGAGTCATAAGAAGCTTGTGGACATGGGCATGCAGGGAATCTGGAATGATATGAATGAGCCAGCCAGCTTTAAGGGGCCACTTCCTTTGGATGTCCAGTTCCATGTAAATGACAGAGAGACAGACCACAGTGAGATGCACAATGTATACGGTCATTTCATGAGTAAGGCTACCTTTGAGGGAATGAAGGCGCTTACAGGAAAGCGACCACTTGTTATCACAAGAGCTTGCTACAGTGGTTCTCAGAAATATACTGCTGTTTGGACTGGAGATAATCAGAGTGTATGGCCACATCTTCAGATGCTGATTCCACAGCTTTGTAATCTTGGTATCAGCGGTTTTCCTATTGCAGGAACTGACATAGGTGGATTTGGAGGAGATACAAAGCCAGAGCTTCTTATGAGATGGATTGAGGCAGCTGTTTTCTCTACCTTCTTTAGAAATCATTGTGCTAAGGGTCACAGAATGCAGGAACCTTGGCATTTTGGAGAGCAGACTGTAAATGTATATCGTAAATACGTAGAGCTGCACTATCGCTTCTTACCATACATTTATGATTTATTATTTGAATGTCAGCTTACAGGTCTTCCAGTAATGCGCCCATTGGTGCTTCATTACGAGGATGACGAGAACACCTATAATCTTAATGATGAGTTCCTTGTTGGTGAGAATATGCTTGTGGCACCTGTAGTAGAGCAGGGAGCCTTTAAGAGAATGGTTTATCTTCCATCAGGAACATGGATTGATTATTGGACAGGCCAGCGTCACGCAGGTGGAAATTACATTATTGTTGATGCACCAATTGATGTGCTTCCAATATTCATTAAAGAGGGCAGCATAATTCCTATGTATGAGCCAGTTCAGTATGTGGGAGAGAAGCCATATGATACGTTAGAGCTTTTAGTAGCTGGAGAAAGCGCCTGGGGCTCTCATTATCAGGATAATGGGGAAGACTTTAGATATCTTGAGGGAGAATATAATCTCTACAGCTTTACATATGAAAATGGTAAACTAGAGACAGATATGCTGCATGACAATTATGAGAAATATAAAGAGATTAAGGTGATTAATCTCTAAAAGATTGTGAGTAATGTTATGGGGAATGGGGTTAAAAAGAAATTGTTAACTATGGTCATGATTACAGAAGCAGTTTTGCTTCTGTTTTCTGGCTGTGGAAAAATATCCCCTAAGAAAACTGTAAGGGAAGTTTCTGAAAAATATTCTGTGGCTGATGAAAATCAGCTTATCGTCTATACCTCTCACAAGAAGGAGGTATATCTTCCAATTATTCAGGAGTTTGAAAATCGCACGGGAATTTATGTTGATATTAAAGCAGGTGGAACTCAGGAAATGATGCAGATGGCAGATGCAGCGTCTGCACAGGGACTATGCGACATCATGTTTGGAGGCGGAGTGGAAAGTTATGAGGCATGGAAGGATAATTTCATGTCATACGAATCCAGTGAAGCTAGAGAATTAGATAGAAATTTCATGTCAAAAGATGGCACCTGGACTCCTTTTACAGAGCTTCCAATTGTTTTTATATACAACAAGAAACTTGTTAATTCAAGCAGTGCGCCACACACTTGGGAGCAGTTATTTGATTCCAATTGGAAAGGTAAAATCGCATTTGCGGATATGGATAATTCAGGTACAAGCTATACTATAGTTTCTACCATTTCCCAGATAACGGGAGATTCGCCAGAGAATGTGGTGAGCAGGCTTTATAATCAGCTAGATGGTAATATCCTAAAGTCTTCTGGAGATGTAATTCCTGATGTTTCAAATGGAACAACCCTTGTGGGAATCACATTGGAGGAGACTGCCCTCAAGGCTATCAACAAGGGATACAACATAGATATGATTTATCCACAGGATGGTACTAGTGCTGTCCCTGATGGTTGTGGAATAGTGGTGAACGCTCCTCACGAAGAAAATGCAAAGCTGTTTATAGATTTTATTACAGGGTATGATACTCAAAGCTATGCAATGGATGAGTTTTACCGCAGGCCTGTAAGGGAAGATGTGAAGCTTCGTAAAGTTTTTGGTGATATTACTATTATAGACTTTGATGTGCAGCAGTCAGCGGAAGAGGAAGAAGCAGCTTTTGACACCTGGCATCAGCTCACAGGTCAGGAGGATTGATTATGAACATTATCAGACAATCCTTCAAAAGACAAATTTTTGTTTTAACCCTTGTGATTACGCTGGCTATGGTTATTATCAGCGGTGTCTTAACAGTGCAGGGGTTTCAGGCAAGACTAGAGTCAGACTATGCCAGAGAAGATAAGGCACAGGAGCTTTTAATCAGAAATAGTCTTCTTGATATGATGACCAAATCAGATGAGGCCATAGATAAGATTACCGAAGATGAAACCCTGATGGGTGCTTTTACATTAAGCAGAGAAAACAATCAGGTGATATATGCTGCTTTATATGAGAAAACTGCAGCAATAAGAGACTTTGCGTCAGTTGACTTATATTCTAATGGAAATTGTGTTTTCAGTACGCAAACAGGGTTGACTCCAGTAACATTACCTAAGAATTATTCTGTTTTGAAGGAAGCGAAGGAGCATCATGGAAAGACAGTTTACGGCATTGATTTAAGCAATAGCCCTGAAAATGCTGGAGATTTACTGATGGCCAGGGAAGTGCTAAATGTTCTTGATAGGGGAATAGTTGTTGTAAGAATTCATCAGGATAATCTTAAGGAAGTTGTAAGTGATGGAATGAATTCAAAGGATGGATTCGCCCTTGTAAACAGCCACTTTAGAGCTTTTTGTGAATTTGGAACAGCTTCTGATGGAGTGCTACTCAGTGGGATACGAAACAATCTGTTGCGAGGCTCCCTATATAATGATGGAATAAGATCAAATATTTATATCAATGATTTGGGCAACACGGGGCTGATTACAATTTATGTAACTCCAAAGGCACTTGACGAATCAGCCATTAAAAGTGGTTATCAAATTATTGCTATTATGGCGATAGTTTCAGTGCTTGCATGTTTACTGGCTGCAAACAGAGTAAGTGAATATTTTTCAAAGCCAATTACAGCTTTAGCCAAGGCTATGAAGCAATTCAGAAAGGGAGATTTTGACACCAGGATAGAGCTGAATCGACAGGATGAATTTGAACAGCTGGCAACGGGCTTTAATAAAATGACTACCCAGTTGAAAGATACAATGGAGGAGCGAGTTGCAGCAGAGCGAAAGATAAATGAAACCCGAATTGCCATGATGCAATCGCAGCTTAATCCACATTTTTTGTACAACACACTTGATACCATTAAATGGGTGGCAAAGGCGAATCAAGTGCCAGAAGTAGCTACGTTGTCATCAAGTCTTGCAGGAATTCTCAGAATGTCTATTTCCACCAGGCAGTTTTGTACGTTGGAGACTGAATTAAGGCTTGTGGAGAGATACTGCGAAATTCAAAAGATTCGTTTTGATGATTTCTTTGATTTGATTATTAATGTGCCAGAGGAGCTTAAGGATGCAGTTGTGCCAAAGCTGATTCTTCAGCCACTAGTGGAAAATGCAATTATTCACGGCTTGGAAGATAGAGATGATGGCAGACTGTATATTTCTGCTGAGTCCACAGAAGGCTCGTTAGAGCAGGGAGCAAGTCAGCTTTTAAAAATCTACATCGAAGATAACGGTAAGGGTATTAGCGATGAGATGATAGAGATTTTGGAGGCAGATGATCCAAGCAGATTGGAAGGTCATCTTGGATTAAATAACGTAAATACGATAATTAAATTGTACTACGGAAAAGATTATGGAATAACAGCTAATAGGCTGGAGGTTGGTGGAACCATTATGACTATGATTCTGCCCCTATCAAAAAAGGAGCCAGAAAATGACTAAGGTTTTAATTGTAGACGATGAGAAATATGTACGTCTCGGAATAAAAAATGATACAGACTGGTCGTTGATTGACTGCGAGGTAGTAGGTGAAGCAGCCAATGGTCAGGAAGGCTTGGAAAAGGCAAAGGAGCTTAAGCCTGATGTGGTGATTTCTGACATTAAAATGCCAAAGATGACAGGTATAGAAATGTCAGAAATCCTTCTGGAAAAATATCCTGATATGAAGGTCATCTTTTTGACAGCCTATGATGAGTTTGAGTATGCAAGAGCAGCGATTAGGATAGGAGCATCAGACTATCTTTTAAAGCCTTTTGAGGATGGTTCATTAGAGGGAGCTATTCAGAGATTATTGCATCTTCACCCAAATTCTGTTAACAGCAGTAAGGCTGAGGAACAGCTTATTCCGCTAACGAGTAAGTCTGATGTGGAAAATAAATATATCAAGGAAGCAATTGACTTCATAGAAAAAAATTATAGTGATACAGATTTTAGTGTCATTGCAATGGCTGAAGCTATAGGGGTTAGTGAGGGGCATTTGAGCAGGCTGTTTAAAGCTGAAACAGGTCTTAGCATCAACAATTATCTTACCCGACTACGTATAAGAAAAGCCATGGATTATCTGAAGGATATAAAAGTTAAAGTATACGAAGTAGCAGATAAAGTGGGCTATCAGGATATAGCATATTTTTCTAACACCTTTAAAAAGCTGGTGGGAAAATCTCCATCAGATTATCAAAGTAATGGACTATAAGTGAGTGAGAGCTGGATGAGATTCCAGCTCTTTTTTTAGTATGTTCAAAAATTACAAATAATATCAGTTTTGTCTCATACACATTCTAATCCACTATATATAGACTATTAGATAGAGAGAAGCCCTAAATGCAGGGTAAAAATAATCTATAATGATTAGGAGGGTAAGAATGAAAAGAAAGGTATTATCATTAATTATGGTCGCATCTATGATGATGGCCAGCCTGGTAGGTTGCGGTGGCGCAAGCTCAGGCACAGCAACTACAGATTCAGGTGAAGCTACAGAGCAGACAGCGGATGAACCTGCAGCAGAGCTCACAGGAATCGACAAGATTATAGCTGAAGCAGAGACAATGACTCTTGATGAGTTGGCTCAGAAGGCTATCGAGGAGTCTAACGGCAAGACTTTCTATGGTGTTGGTAACTCAAGCCGTGGTAAATCAGCACTTCCATTATTTATCGAATATCTTCAGGGAATCGACAGCTCATACAACATGGAGTTTGAGTGGCAGCAGCCAAAGAACAACAAGATTTTTGAGCAGCTTTCATCTGACTCACTTAAGAGTGAAGGTACATTTGCAATGACTCTTATTCAGGATGGAAATCAGATCCAGACAAAGATGGTGGATACAGATATCCTTAAAACATTTGTACCAAAGGAGTGGGCAGAGGCAAATGGAACTACTCCAGATGCATTTGAGGGATTCCTTCCACTTCAGACACTTAATAAGGTTTTCATGTACAACAACACAGGTTCAGCTGAATTTAATAACTGCTGGGATTTCGTATATGAAGGTTCACATCCATTATTCATGGGCGTTGATTCAGAAATCGTAGGTAAGAACTTCCTTATGATGCTTACAGAAGACAAGTATGCAGCATGGATGAAGGAGTCATTCAATGCACTTGATTCTACAAAGCAGGCATACTTCCAGCCAACAGTTAAGGAAATGGAGAAGGATGCTTCTGAGCTTGGACTTGGCGCAGATGCAGCTTATTCACTTGCTTGGATTAAGCTTTGGATTAACAACTACAACGAGCAGACAGATGATGGTCCTATCTGTAACACACTTGTTGATAAGTCAGCAAAGGATCAGTCAGGATTGTTAGTATATTCTAAGCTTCGTTCAGTTGAGGAGTCAGCTTCTATTTCTGTAAACAACATTAATGTAGCTGCATATCAGGATGGTTACACAGGAATCGGTGGATATGGATATTGCCATTATCTCTTCCTTACAAAGAACAGCCCACTTCCATGGACAGCATGTGCATTCATTGCTTTCATGACAACAACAGAGCAGGGCTTTGATGCATGGGGCAAGGATATGGGTGGTTACTCAGCTAACCCAGAAGTAGCAAAGGCTATCGAGGAAACATATCACCACAGCGAAGGTGGCGGAGATGAGTTCCCAGCAAAGAACGATAGAGGATATGACTGGTGGACAACCGATGGAAAGCTTGTTCTTGAGGATCCAGCATATTGCTCAGAGGTATCCTTTACTGTAGGTTCTTGGATTGATATTCAGGATCATTACTCAGCAGGAGAAGAGTAAAAATTGGTGGGGCGTCGCCTGCGGCGCCCCCTTTTAAGGAGAATAAAGTATGACACCTAATAGAAAAGCTATTGTCACAAATAAGGTCAAAACATGGTTCTCCCAACCTCAAAATATAATTCTTTTGTTGTTTGGAATAGTTTTGACTTTTTCTACTGTGGCACCAATCGTTGCCATTGTTCAGGATACATTAAAGATTCATCCAGGTACTATCGACCAGCATCTTACAGGCCGTGTGGATGGATATACGATTGTTAATTACGTTGATTTGTTTACAAGCCGTCTGGCAAAAACAAATCTTTGGATTCCACTTTTAAATACAGTAATTCTTTCAGTTTTAACTTGTATTATTTCGATATTGTTTGGTGGTCTGTTTGCGTTCCTTGTAACCCGTACAGACATGAAATTCAAGAAATATTTAAGCTCAATTTTCATTTTTCCATACATCATGCCTCAGTGGACACTGGCTGTTGTATGGCAGCACATGTTCTATAGTAACAAGGTTACAGGAACTTCAGATGGATTATTAGCAGCAATTTTTCATATATATTTTCCGAACTGGTGGTGCCAGGGAGTATTCCCAAGTGCAATGGTTTTAGGTCTTCACTATGCACCATTTGCTTATATTTTAATCGGTGGAATTTTCAAAAACATGGATGCTAATCTCGAGGAGGCAGCAACCATTCTTGATACTCCAAAGTGGAAAATTATGAGAAAGGTTACCCTTCCAATGATTAAGCCAGCTATCCTTTCTACAATACTTTTGGTATTTGGTAGTGCAATGGGAAGCTATCCAGTTCCACATTATTTGAATCTTACAACTCTTTCTACAAAGTACATTTCCATGAACAGTATGTACACTGGCGAGGCATCAATTCTTGCAATCATCATGATGATTTTTGGTGTGCTGATTCTTGGAATGAACCAGATGAGTTTAAAAAGTAGAAAGAACTACACAACAGTTACTGGTAAATCAGGACAGCTTACAAAGCTTACAATCGGTAAGGCTGGTAAATACGTAGTAGGAATTATCTTTATCGTAATTACGTTTTTTACAAGTATTTGGCCAATTCTTTTGTTTGCACTTGAAACCTTCCTTCCTAACCCAGGTGACTACAGTTTCCTGTACACAGGAAACTTAGCACACCTGACAACTAAGTGGTGGGTTACAAACGAGAATATCACAGAAAATGGTATGTACGGCCAGCCAGGTATTATATACAACAACACAATTTGGCATGCGTTCTTTGGAACACTTTTACTTGCTGTAATCTGTGCTTTGATTGCAGGAACAATCGGAACACTTATCGGATATGCGGTAGCAAAGAATAGAAGAAGCAAGTGGGCAAATTACGTCAATAATGTAGCGTTCCTTCCATACCTAATGCCTTCAATTGCCGTAGGTGCCGCCTTCTTCATTCTTTTTTCAAATGAGAAGATTAACCTTTTCAATACTTACACACTTCTTATTCTTGCAGGTGTTGTAAAGTACATTCCATTTGCATCAAGAAGCTCACTTAACTCAATGCTTCAGATTAGTAATGAGCTTGAGGAAGCAGCTCTTATACAGAATGCATCATGGGTAAAGAGAATGGTAAAGATTATCATTCCTATCCAGAAATCATCAATCATAAGTGGATATCTTCTTCCGTTTATGACCTGCTTAAGAGAATTATCATTATTCCTTCTTCTTTGTACTCAGGGTTTTATTTTATCAACAACGCTTGATTACTTTGATGAGATGGGATTATATGCATTCTCAAGTGCAATCAACCTGATTTTGATTGTTACAATTCTTATTTTTAATACATTGGTAAACAAGCTGACTGGAGCTAGCCTCGACAGCGGAATTGGAGGAAAGTAAAATGCCAGAAATCAAATTGGAGAATATAACAAAGCGTTGGGGAAAGTTTTTCGGTGTAGATAATGTTAGCCTTGATATCCCTGACAATTCATTTATAACATTGCTTGGACCATCAGGTTGTGGAAAGACTACAATTCTTAGAATGATAGCTGGTCTTGAAACTCCTACAGAGGGACGCATCACAATCGGTGACAAAGTAGTATTTGATAGCAATGCTGGAATCAATGTTCCAGCCAACAAGAGAAAGGTAGGCTTCCTTTTTCAGAATTATGCTCTTTGGCCAAACATGACTGTTTATGAAAATATCTCTTTCGGTCTAAAAAATATTGATGAGGAAATGCCTACTGTTGATGTAAAGGCTAAGCAGATTTCAGATATTCTTAGAGCTCTTAAATCAGGAGCAAAAATAAAAGAGGTTGTAGAAGAGTGTCGTGATAAAAACGGAAAGCTGGATGACAACAAAGCTCTGGTAAAGCTTATTGATACTTATACAATGTCAATTTATTCAGCAAAAGAATTGATGGGACTTGGAGTTCATACCGCTTCAAATGCTGATGAAACCGCTTCAAATTTTGTTCTAAAATATGAGGGTGAGCTGGAGACTATCAAGAAGAACCTTGCATCAGAGGGTAAGAGCTTGAATGAAAAGTTCGAAGTATTAAAGGACGGAAAAATAGTTGTCTCAAAGAGAAAGCTTACAAAGGAAGAAATTGATTCCAGAGTGAGAGCCTGCTCAAGAATTGTAAAAATTGGAATGTTCATGTATAGATATCCAGCAGAGCTTTCAGGTGGTCAGCAGCAGAGAGTTGCTATCGCCCGTACTCTTGCTCCAGAACCACAGGTTCTTTTCATGGATGAGCCACTTTCAAACCTTGATGCCAAGCTTCGTCTTGAAATGAGATATGAGCTTCAGAGACTTCACCTTGAAACAGGTAGTACCTTTGTATATGTTACCCACGATCAGATGGAGGCCATGACTCTTGCTACAAAGATTTGCCTTGTAAACAACGGTGTACTGCAGCAGTACGCACCACCGCTTACTGTTTATAACCGTCCATCAAATTTATTTGTTGCTGATTTCGTAGGAAATCCATCTATGAATTTTGTAGACGCTAAGGGAATACAGGAAGCAGATGGAAGTCTTAGCCTTACTATAATAGGAGATATCAAAGCAAAGTTTACACCAGAATATCCTCTTGATATGAACGCATGGAGACATGTAAGAGACCAAAGCTTTGCTGAAAAAGCTGAGGCTGAGAGGGTTCGTCTATCTAAGAAGGGTGCTGTAGAAAAGAGTAATAAGGATGAGGTATTCAGATATCACGTTCAGAGAGTAGAAGAGATTGATGATAGCATCCTTGAAGATCCTATTATTACTGATGAAGATTTTGTTCTAGGTATCAGACCAGAGGCAATAAATATTGATGAAAATGGTTCAGTTGAAACAGAAATTTATGGTGCTATGCCTACAGGAATGGAATCTACTCTTAAGCTGCGTATAGGCGAATATCTTCTTACAAGTGTAATTTTTGGTGGAGTTATTTACCAGATTGGACAAAAGGAAAAAATAAATATTGCAGGAAAAGATATACTGCTGTTTGATAGAAAATCAGGCAGACTTATCTGCGCAGGAAGTATAGAAATCTAAAGTAAAAGACCACCGGGTTTGTCCGGTGGTCTTGTTTTATGTTTGCGCGCCATGGGCGCGCTCTAACGCAATGTCATTAACTTTAGAGTATTTCTTACAAAAATCAAAGTTTTTAATGATGGTAAGGAGGATGATTGTACGGAAAAAATATTTTTGGACATGCAAAATAGGCAGGAATATACCCCCTGCCTGTTGCAGATATGTATTAGTTGAATTAAGACAATCTATAATTAAAACTCATAACAGAACGATCTTTCTTCTTGCGTCGGATTGCTTTTCTGTTTGGACGAATAGGTGTCAAATATTTAGACAAAAGATTTTTGATTGTTTTGCAGCTAATCTTTCCCTTGATAAATAGTCTAGATGCATGAATTGCTAT
>NZ_FOVQ01000011.1:0-89851 GCF_900115215.1 Pseudobutyrivibrio sp. UC1225
AAGAGTTCGTTGTTTATACTACCTCCAGACATTTGGAGAATTGAGTTAATAATAGCTTTAAAAGAAAGCTTACGCGTTCTAGAGTGGTCAGTTGGATTTTTTACATAAGATGCTTTGTTAAGTAAAATTTGGTCAATAGAATCAAATAAATTTCTACGTAGTGTGTTAGGTTTTAAATATTTCATGCGGTTCCTCCTGTGAAAAAATGAATGTACTTAATCACAAGGGATTTTTTGCTAAGTAATTAGCAAAAAATCCGCACACTATGAAATATTTGTCAAGCTATTTTAAATTTTTTTCTTAACTTAATGCCATTGCGTTAGAGCGCGCCCATGGCGCGCAAACCTAAAAAAGCCCATTGCCAAAAGGCAATGAGCTTTTAAATCATTAGTTAAGTCCTGTCCACTTCCACTCAGCGATTTCTGGCATATCTACGCCGATATCGTGAATATATGTCTTGTGCTCAACAAGCTTATCTCTCATCTTCTGCTTTAAGAATGCGCCCTTGTTTTCCATCTCAGGCATGTAGTTAAGCATAGCGATAACAAGGTTGAAACGGTCAATCTTGTTCTGAACTCTCATATCGAATGGAGTTGTGATTGTACCTTCTTCATGATATCCATAAACGTGGATGTTTCTGTTATGTCTTGTGTATGTAAGCTCGTGGATAAGTGTTGGATATCCGTGGAATGCGAATATGATTGGCTTATCCTTTGTAAAGATTGAATCGTACTCTACATCTGAAAGACCATGTGGATGCTTATTGCTTGGCTCCATCTTCATAAGGTCAACTACGTTTACGAAACGAACCTTAATGTCTGGCATTATCCTTAAAATATTCTACATAATTTTACCTTAGTTTAATCGCTTAATAACATCCAACACAATACTAATAGACTGCTCTGCTGCCTTGCCAGCAAATGTGTTGTAATCCATGGCACTTCCGTCTCCATCAGAGATAGAACGAATAAGTGTAAATGGAACATTGTTGATGTAGCAAACATGAGCGATGCTAGCGCCCTCCATTTCGCAGGCGATAGCCTGGAAATTCTGGCGGATTCTGTCACGCTGCTTATCTGTATCTACAAACATATCACCAGAAGCAATGACACCCTTCTGGAAAGAAATGCCCTTATCCTTAAGAACATCACATACGATCTTAGTAAGCTCCTTATCAGCCTCAAAGTTGATTACGTTGATTCCAGAGATAAGACCAACTGGATCACCAAGAGCTGTTGTATTCATATCGTGCTGAACTGCTGATTCCGCAACAGCTACATCAAGCACCTTAAGGTCTCTAACAAGTGTGCCTGCAACACCGATGTTGATAATACGATCTACACCAAAGTGAAGAATCATAATCTCTGTGCATACGGCTGCAAAGACCTTTCCCACACCGCTGACTGCCGCAACTACATCAACACCATCAATCTGGCCCTTGATGAATGTGGCACCACTGATTGTCTCTAATGTAGGATTCTTGATAGATGGCTTGAGATTCTCAATCTCCATCTGCATAGCACCAATAATACCTAATGTCATTTATATTTTCCTCCTATTCTGGATATGTGAATTCCATATTAGTCCAAGAATTAAGCACTTCAAGATAACGAGCGCACTCCTTCTTAGCGAGCTCAATATCCAAATTCTCATAATGACCACACTCGATGGCACTCTTTCCGAATACATCTCCATCGTGATTTACAGTCTGCTCAAATACCTTCTTAACTACCTCGAAGGTCTTCTTTGAATCTACGCCCTTAACTACAAGGTAAAAGCCTGTCTGGCATCCCATTGGTCCAAAGTAGATAACATGGTCTGCAATCTCAGAATTGCGGATGTAAGTAGCAATCATATGCTCAACTGAATGCATTGTAGCATTGTCCATGTAGTCGCCTGCATTTGGCTTACGTGTACGTAAATCGTAAGTGATGATATCACCATCATCTACACGTGAAATGTAAAATCCTGGTGTAAGAATGTTGTGATTGATTGTGAAACTCTTTATTTTTTCCATTTCTTTCCTCTTTCTATCCTTTATATACAATAGCTTTTGCTAATTTATCAGCAGCTACATCACCCTGGAAGGTTCTAACTATTTCCAGTGCAAATGGGATAGCTGTTCCAAGACCACGGCTAGTGATGATATTTCCATCGTGACAAACCTCATCAGTTGAAACCTTAGCACCATCCAAATCATTTTCCATTCCTGGATAACATGTAGCCTTCTTTCCCTTAAGAAGTCCTGCCTTACCAAATACTGTAGGTGCTGCGCAGATAGCAGCTATATTCTTGCCTGAATTGTTAAACTTATGAACCTGCTCCATAAGAGGCTGACAAAGTTCAAGATTAAGTGTACCTGGCATCCCACCTGGAAGCACAAGCATATCTGCACTGTCAAAATCCACCTCTTCAATAAGCTGATCACATACTGTTACTATTCCATGACTGCCTGGAACCATTCTGTTGCTGGTTACTGAAACTGTTTCTATCTCTATTCCTGCACGTCTAAGTAAATCTACTACTGTAAGGGCTTCGATTTCCTCGTGGCCCTCTGCCATAAATATTAATACTTTGCTCATGCTTACCTCCCATTTATTCTCAAAATATATCCACAGCACTTTTATAATACCATTTATTCTATTGGTATTGTAGTCTGCACCTGCAAAAACTCGCCATCTGCCTCATGGCTAACACATAATCGTTTCTGCCATACCACTCCCTTATTTTTCATTCCATTGTCTTTCAGGATTTTGAGTGGCTCCGATAAATCCCATACCTTATCACTCAGCTTCCCTGACTCATCATAGTCTGTTGGGATGGCATGTTCATATACAAAACACTTTACTCCGCCCACAACCATTATTTCATTATTAGGGTTATTGCTGGCTTCTTTGTAAATGATGTTTGAAAAAGGCTGCACAGCTCCCCAAAGGCGCTCGAAATTTCCTTCTTCTAGCCTATCGCAATTACGGTCCTTCAATTTCACATACTGTGTGATATTCATACTGAAATTGTCTTTCCATACAGGATTCTTAACAGATTCTTTATGCTCGAAGGATTTCGGATATACAAAATAGGATACCGGCACTTCGGCTATTCTCCATCCTCTGTTTTTAGCTATATTTTCTATCGCATTTGATGTATCCTCTATTTGCTCTAGGAATAATTCCATCTGCTCCAGTTCCTGTCTCTTTTCCTCACAGGCTTTTTTATAGATATTAAGTCTTTCTTCGAGACTGGCATGTTCTTGGATTTCCTTAGCATCCTCTAAGGATACCCCCATTCTGCTTAGCTGCTGGTATTCCATAAAATGGGTCACCTGATAGTCAGCATAGTATCTGTAGGATCTGTCATCCTTCCATGCAGGTGATACTAATCCCTTCTTTTCATAAAACTTGAGAAATTCAGGAGAGACTCCCACTTTTTTGGAATAATCTCCGATTGATAAGAATCTTTTTTTCATTTCTTTTCCTCTAAAATGATGATTCACAATTATATCGGCAATTTTACTAAAATTCAATTAACGTATTTTTAGTTGCATGGTAGTTACTACCACCCTCTATACTCATCTCATAAAAACTTTTTGGGATGAAAAAGGAGAAGAAGAAAATGAAAAAGAGGTTATCAAGAATTATGGCATTATCACTTGCCATTGCAATGGTTAGCAGTTCTAGCCTGACAGTATTAGCTGCTCCAGAAACAACCATTAGCGTTGAAAAAGACGTAGCTGCAACATCACTTGTAAAACAGACACAATATGGTGCTGTTAAAGGAACCAGCACCGACACATGTAATGTATGGTATTCTATCCCATACGCTGCTGCACCTACTGGTGATTTAAGATGGGCTGCTCCTACTGCTCCTACAAGCTGGGCTACACCATTAGATTGCTCAAAGCTTGGCAATAAGGCTATCCAAAGCGGAAAGGATTATGCAACTGGAAAGACAGTAGTCTCTGGTTCTGAAGACTGTCTAAACCTTGATGTTTACGCACCAGCTAATGCGGAAAATCTTCCTGTAATGGTTTATATCCACGGTGGAAACAATCAGACTGGAAGCTCAACAGAGATTGACGGTACTCAAATTACTGTAGATGAAAATTGCATCTATGTTTCTCTTAACTATCGTCTTGGAATTCTTGGATTTAATGCACTTCCAGCTTTCCATACAACAGAAGGTTCTACTGGCAACTATGCTATGTTAGATATCGCAATGGCTCTCGACTGGGTGAAAAATAACATTGCACAGTTCGGTGGAAATCCTAATAACATCACAGTGTCAGGATTCTCTGCAGGTGGTCGTGATGTAATGGCTATGCTTATCAGCCCACTTTTCGAAGGCAAATTTGATAAGGCTGTAGTTTACTCAGGTGGTATGACAGTCGCTGACAAGGATGAAAGTGCTGAAATCATGGCTAAAGCTGTTGCTCCTTTAGCAGTAGAGGATGGCTTATTTGCTGATATAGAAACAGCTAAAACATGGTTATTATCTAATGACCCAGCTGTAGTTACATACATGAAAGGAATCGGTGCTGACCGTCTCTGCCAGCTTATGTCAAACGCAGGCATCAGAATGAGCGTGTTCCCTCATTTATATGCTGATGATGTTGTCATTCCTTCAGAAGGCTTCAAGACAACTAAGTTCAACAATGTTCCTGTATTAATGCTTACAGGTGAGACAGAATTCAGTTTATTCTCTGCGTATGATGGATATTTCTCAGGTGCTGATATGAAGGCTTTTGATGCAAAAACTCAGGATCTTGCTAAATCATATTCTATTGAGTACGGTTCAGAAATGTACAGAATCTTCAATGCACAGTGCTCTGCTGAAGAAATGTATGGCAAATATAAAAACAACATGTACCTCTGTCAGGTAAGATACGGTAGCAATAACAGTGCAACCAGAATACCATTAATGGGTTCCTTCCATGGAATATTTGTACCTATGCTTACAGATAATCATTCTTACGGAAGCTTTGCTGATTTTAGTGCTACAGGCTACCAGAATATGGCGAATGTATTTGATCAGTATCTCAGCAACTTTATTGCTACTGGCAATCCAAATGGCGCTGGCTTAGATAAGTGGAGCAATTGGACAAGCTCTAATCCTGTATCACTAGTCCTTGATGCTGATGCTAATAACGCTATTGTTTCTCTTGAAAATGTCTCTTCATCATATGGAAAGATTATTGGTCAGATGAACTCAGACAATATTGTTTCAGATGATGTAAAGGACCTTATGGGTAAAAACGTTCTTAATGGAAGATGGTTCTCATCTACATTAGACAACTACTATAAGAATAAATAATCATTTAAAAGGGGTGGCACATAATGTACCGCCCCTTTATAGTTTATATGGCTTCCTCAATTGAATTAACTTCTACATCTGTTTCAACTGACTCTTCACATGATATAGCTGAAGCTGGTTCATCATCACTAAGAAGATATGCTTTCCTAGACATAAGCGCTGTTACAAGAAATGCCAAAATACCACTGACAATAAAGATTGCCTTAACTGATACTACTGTAACAACAGCACTAACTAAGAATGATGTTATTGGCATAGCTGCAACACAAACCGATGTAGCGATAGCTGCTGCTCTGGCGATATATTCCTTCTTAACTTTTTTCATAAATATTACACTAGTCATTGAATTAGCTATGGCTATTATCATACCTGTAAGGACTGATAATACTGATAATATCGCATATGTCACCCACTGATTCACATACAATGGTTGTAATGCCACCATAAGTATATAATATCCACTAATCATAATTCCCATTCCCCAGAATATTGCTACATTGCCAATTTTCCTTGATACAAATGGATATACCACTGCACCCAAAAGCATACCTATAGTAAATGCAATTGAGAAAACTGATAATGCCTCTACCCCACTATGAAGAATTTCTTCTACCATTGGTGCTTGTAAACCATTCAGTGGTACTAACACTGCATTAATGAATACTGAAAACCACAAGAAGAACACAATAACCTCGTCCTTTGAAACATACTTAATACCTTCTACAAGGTCAGTCACATAGTTCTTAGCATTAAACACTACTTTTTCAGTAATTGTCTCCTTCGTATTTACGAATAATATTATTGCAGCTGAAATTATAAATGTAGCCATATCAATATATAATGCACCTGATATGCCAATAAGCGCTATAATTCCGGCAGCACAACCTAAACCAATAAGCTGAACAATTTGGGATAATGAATCCTTTAATGACATTCCAAATTCATACATTTCTTCTTCAAGAATGTTAGGCGTTATAGCAGTATTTGCAGGTCCTCTAAAAGCTTCTGCAGTTGAGATAGTAATTGTAGAAATAAGTAACATCCATGGCTGCAAAAGACCAAATAAAAATAGTGACGCAACGGCAGCCACAACTACAGCTCGAATCAAATCTGTCACTATCATTATTCTCTTTTTGTTTCTTCCCTCTACCCAGGCTCCAGCAAGAGGAGTCACTACAACTGTAGGAAGATTATTTATACCGAATATCAACGCAGACCATGCTGCTGAACTGGTAAGCTGATAAACGATCCAGGTGCTGGCAATTGCATCAATAGAATCTCCAAATCTGTTAATAAGTGCCGCAAACATCATTTTGACATATTCAGTTTGTGTAAATACGTCCTTGTAGCCAATCTTCTTGTTGTCCATTATTCTCCTCCGAATATAGCAGATATTGTCCGCATAGTACCCGAATTGTACCATAATTGTTTAGCACTTTAAAGTGTTATTCGTAACATAATAATGTTTTTCAGCACAAAAAAGAGGCCATATCGCTATGACCTCTTTCTAACAAACTATTTAGTTCTGTTTATCTACTTCACCTGTCCTTTTTAGGTATGATGGAACAGATGGAAATGCTTAAAGAACTCATGATGTTCAGCAGTTGCATGGAAGAATAATCCTAAGAATACAAGCGCTGCTACAAGTCCGATTGGATAAGCAATTGCCGTTGATAAATGTAAGCACTCTGGTGCGCAGAAGAAATATGTAACTGATACAGCTGACATAAATGTTGCTGGAACAACTGTAATCCAGTAATTCTTTGCATTCTTGTATAAGTACATTGATGCGGTCCAAAGAGCTATCATAGCAAGTGTCTGATTAGACCAGCTGAAATATCTCCAGATTACACCGTAATTTAACTGGCTGATTAATGCGCCTGCTGCAAGAAGAGGTACGCATATGTATAAACGATTGCGATATTGTTTCTGCTCAATCTTGAACCAGTCTGCAATAACAAGTCTAGCTGAACGGAATGCTGTATCACCTGAAGTAATAGGGCATGCAATAACACCAAGCATTGCAAGGATGATACCAACGCCACCCATTGTCTTTGTACAGATATCATATACACAAGTTGCCTGACCATTTGCAAGCATCTCTGTTAATCCTACTGTCAATCCGCCAGTTCTAGCATAAACTGCACTACCTGCTGCTGCCCAAATAAGAGCGATAACACCTTCGCATACCATAGCGCCATAGAATACCATGTGGCTTTCCTTCTCTGTCTTACAGCAACGAGCCATAAGTGGAGACTGTGTAGCATGGAAACCTGAAATAGCACCGCAGGCAACTGATACGAACATCATTGGCCAAATAGGTGTAGTTGATGGATGAAGATTTGCAAGCTCGATTTCAGGAATTGAGTATCCGTGAGTAAAGATACCAATTGCAACACCAACAGCCATTACTAAAAGACAAATACCAAATACTGGATAAAGCTTTCCAATAATCTTGTCGATTGGAATAAAGGTTGCTATGAAATAATAAACCAAAATAATAGCAAGCCAGAAATATGTATTAGTAAGAAGGCCGCTGCCTCCGTGATTACCAATCAAAAGTGAAATAAGTCCTGCTGGTCCTACAGCAAATACTGTACCAACCATAACAAGAAGAACTACACTGAAAATTCGCATGATAGTCTTCATAACTTTTCCGAGATAAATACCTGTAAGCTCAGAAACACTTGCGCCGTCATGACGCATACTCATAAATCCTACTGAGAAATCATGAACACCACCTGCAAGAATAGTACCAAGTGTAATCCAAAGGAATACTGAGGTACCCCACTGTGCACCTGCTAATGCGCCATAGATAGGTCCAAGTCCAGCAATATTTAGAAGCTGGATAAGGAACAGCTTCCATTTAGGCATTACTACAAAATCAACACCATCGTTGATTCGTACCGCAGGAGTTTCTCTGTCGTCAGGGCCATAAATACCCTCGACAATTCTGCCATAAACAAAGTAGCCACCGATGAGTACTGCTAAACAAACTAGAAAGCTGATCATAAAAAAATTCACCCCCATTCATTTTAACGTCCAAATTGGACCCTTTTCAGCTTGATTATAGTTCTCGTAAATTCACAGTTCAACAAAGCTGGTTAAAATTTCACAATAAATACATAAAAGAGGCAAGAGCCTTTGCTCTTGCCTCAACTACAGCACTTATTAATCAAACATTAAACTGATTAATAGCAATCTTCAAATCGCTGGCATTACGTTTTGTTTCCTCTGCCAAATCCTGCATTCCCTGAGATAACTCATCAGACTGAGTATTCTTTCCAAGGATGCTGGCAACACCTTCTGTATTTTCTGCAGAAGCATCATTGACTGATTCAATCTGCTTGGCAATCTCGTCAATGGATGCAGTCAGATTATCCATTACATCACCTATATCAGCCACTGCCTGCTTGATGGTTGATATACCCTCGTCGTAATGCTTGCTTTGTTCTGAGAACACCTCAAAACTTGCAATAACATCGTTCTTTATAAATTCAATAAGATTTGAAACCTGATTTCTTACGTTGCTTACAGATTCATTGCTGGCTGCAACTATCTCTGTAATGTTCATGGCGGTTTCCTTGGACTGTTCTGCCAAAGCTCCGATTTCTCCAGCAACTACAGCAAAACCTCTACCTGCCTCACCTGCTCTTGCCGCCTCGATAGACGCATTAAGTGACAACAGATTTGTCTGGGAGGTGATTGACATAATATCCTCTGCAAGTACATTAATCTGTTCAACGGCCTTTAGGCTTTCAAGTGCCTCCTGCATAGATGCCATAGTCTCCTGAAGCATAGACATATTTTTCTGAATCTCTTCATCAATCTTATCATTAATCTCGGCTGCTGATTTTATTAACTCTTCGGAATCCTCCTGTCCCACTTCAACCTTCGTAGATACCTCATCAACCAAAGAAACAATATTCTCTATTTCTGCATGAACTGTTTCAATAGCTTCATTTGTCTCATTAATTTTTACTGCCAAATTATCGGCTATATCTTTATTCTCAGCGGTAATATTAGCTAATACCTTTGACGCATCATCCAAATTACCTGCACTATCATCCATTACATTGCTGTATTCCTTGAACACACTCACGGCGCCTCGCAAGCTGAAAATTACTCGTTTAGTATCAGCTGCAAGCTTTCCTATTTCATCCGCTCTCTTTTCAAATCCAGCAATTTCATTGTTATCACTTAAATCTAACGCTGCAACTTTCGCCAATGCCTCCTGTATCTTTGTAATTGGCTTAATCATATGGCCAATTAATAATACTAGTAACAAACCAATCAAAATAATAATCACTAATCCGTTAATTATCATTTTGTTTGTTGTGGCATATGCCGGACCATAAAACTCATTTGTGTCTGTTCCTACAAACAGCAGCCAGTCATTCGCTGGCAAGTACTCATAATATCCATACATAGGTCGATTAGTACCAACCTGGTTATAACGAACAACTCCTTCTATTGTTTCATCGGTACCAGCCGACACATTTTCCATCACAGACAATACAGCAGGATTTTCTGGTGCTAATGTAATTTCTTCTGGGTTGTTGGAATAATAAACTACAGGATTTCTGATTCCTGTCAAAATGACATCCTGGTTATCTGCAAGATGAATTCCTTGTTCCAGCAAATCATAGAACTCTGTTTTATCTATTTCAACAGAACAATAGCCTGCTGGCTGACCATTATTTTTATATGATGAACGAGCAAAAACTAGGCTAATATCACCTGTAGCTGGAGATACTGCTGTAACGCTATTATAAACTGTTTTTCCTTCAGTATTATAATAGAGTCCCTGAATCATCTTAATCAGCTCAGGGTCATTTTGATAGCCTATCATATCAGGTCGTGTATGGGTCAATACCTTTCCATTGTATTCCACATAGAATAAGCTTTTACTATTTGGAATTGCATTCATAAAATCTTTTGTATAAATCTCAGCAGCTTCCTGTATAGCCGGGTCATCTGGAAATTCCTTCAGTGATGACATCTCCTTTGAGATCATAAACCCATCTAGATATGCATACTGCTTTTGGGTATATGCATCAAGACGTGCTGTAATTTGCTCAACAAATCCTGTCAAGGTTTTTTCTGCATTATCCTGCATCATATTGTACATGCTGTAAGATGCTATGAAATTCTGCATAATTATGCCTATAGATGTAGCAATAATAATATATATAGTTATTCTTACTGACAGTTTCTTGAAACGCATAAAAACCTCCCAACCCAATATAAATCACCCCATTACATCACTCCTAATATACCAAACAAATCCAAATAAATTGTTTATTAAATGTGTATTTTATTTTAAAAAAACTAAGAAATGAATTTTTCTTGTCATAAATAATTAAGGGCCAATGTGAACCTCACATTAGCCCTCTATATAATCTAAATCTTTTTATTAAGCAAATGCATCAAATCTGTTTCCTGCAAGTCCATAGGAATTGCCGATTCCTGCTTTGCTATAACCTGTGTTTGCGGTTCTAAACTGTGAAGCTATCTCGTTGAAAGCACTGGCAGTTTTTCTTCTCTGCTCCAACATTGCTGTCGGATCAATAAGTCTCTCCTTCTCAACTGGCTCAGTCTTTACAGTCGCATTAGGATACTGGACAGGGATAGCTCCATTTACACCAGCAGTGTTCTGTGTAACCTCCGCAGCAAAGACATCTGAAACCTCAGACTCATTTTCCACTGCATAGCTCATAGGCTGAACACTTGATGTAGACATATATGAATTTACTCCACGAATAGGTGAAATAGCCATATAAAAACCCTCCATAGGTGACTACTACGATAGTATCATCTTTGGAGGGTTGAAAACGAAAATACACAAAGAATAGATAGTAAATTCTTTGTTTTTTCACTAAGAAACAAATTGTATTTTGTTGTCGCTTTTAACGTAAGAATCCCGCTACAATCTGCTCCTCAGCCTCTTCTTCTGTAAGACCAAGAGACATAAGCTTAATAAGCTGATCACCAGCAATCTTACCAATGGCAGCCTCGTGAATAAGAGCTGCATCAACATTCTTAGCATCGAGCTTTGGAATAGCAACAACGTGTGCGTTACCCATGATGATAGCATCACAAGCAGCATGTCCATTACAAGCTGTGTTACCTTCGATTGAAACCTCGAAAATCTGCTCTGAATCATCCTTGGCAACTGAACGTGAAACAACGTCTGCGCTAGAACCTTCACCGTTAAGCACTACCTTGTAATCTGAAGTAGCTGTCTGTGAGCCATGAGTCATAAGTGCTTCGTGAATAAGAAGAGTAGCACCCTCCTTAAGCTCTGCAAGATTAGTACGGACTGTAGAATCAACACCCTTAATCTGTACCATCTCCATCTCTACATAGCTGCCTTCCTCCTGGTAAACCTCTGTAACAGGATTAAGGATACGAGCGCCCTTACCGTCGCCCTCGCCGTAGTGCTTCTCTACGTATTTAACCTTGGCATTCTTTCCTACATGGAATGTATGAATACCATCGTGCTGAGAATCCTGATCTCCGCAGTTGTGAATACCACAACCGGCTACGATAGTAACATCAGCGTCCTCGCCAATGTAGAAATCGTTATATACCATATCCTTAAGTCCGCTCTCTGAAAGAACAACTGGGATATGAACGCTTTCGCCTTTTGTGCCAGCCTTTACAATAATATCAATACCTGGCTTATCTTCCTTTGTAACAATATCGATGTTTGCTGTAGTATTGCGACCAGCGCTTGTTCCATTAGCGCGGATATTGTATGCACCCTGTGGAATACTATCTAAATCTGCAACCTCATGTAAAATGTTCTTTTGAATTGCATCAAGTGTCATTACTGGTCACCTCCTAACTTCTCGCAAGCTGCTCCAACAGCTGATGATGTACCAAGAAGCTCTGGGAGGATTTCTTCCTTTGGTCCCTGCTTCTTAACTTTACCGTTCTCGATAACAACGATTTCATCGGCGATGTTAAGAATACGTTCCTGGTGTGAGATGACAATGATAGTACCATTTACAGTCTTTCTCATGTTCTCGAAAACCTT
This sequence comes from Pseudobutyrivibrio sp. UC1225, assembly GCF_900115215.1. Taxonomy (NCBI): domain Bacteria; kingdom Bacillati; phylum Bacillota; class Clostridia; order Lachnospirales; family Lachnospiraceae; genus Pseudobutyrivibrio; species Pseudobutyrivibrio sp. UC1225. The sequence goes on from NZ_FOVQ01000011.1 coordinate 12,353, forward strand.
AATAAGGTTCTGGAAGCTCCAAAGATCGATACCAGCCTCTGGCTCATCGAAGATTGAAAGCTTTGTTCCACGTGCAAGAACTGTAGCGATTTCGATACGCTTAAGCTCTCCACCTGAAAGTGATGCGTTGACCTCACGCTCTACATAATCCTTAGCGCAAAGGCCTACCTTTGAAAGGTATTCACATGCTGCTGCAACAGAGATGTGCTCTCCTGCTGCAAGACGAAGTAAATCAATTACTCTGATTCCTTTAAAATGAACTGGTGCCTGGAAAGCAAAGCTGATTCCCATTTTTGCACGCTCAGTAATATTTTTCTCTGAGATATCCACACCATCCAGAATAATCTGGCCTGATGTGAGCTGATTAACGCCCATGATAAGCTTAGCAAGTGTAGACTTACCACCACCGTTTGGGCCTGTGATAACAACGAATTTGCCATCCTCTACAGTAAGGTTGAGACCATCGATGATTTCCTTTGTAGTATCACCCTCATCATCAACCCTGTAGGTAAGGTTTTTGATTTCTAACATTTTAGTACTCCTCTAACTATATAAACTACAACTGGTAATTATCCTGCCAGAGATAATCACCCTACAAATATTAGGTCAATAAATTTATGCCAAACTATAATACCATGAAAGTCCAAATTGTCTAAGCCTTTTTTCAAAATAAAAGGTCTACTGATAAATGTTATCAGTAGACCTTTATCCCTAACAGAGATTCGCCATCTTCTGTTCTAATTTGTCCATTATAATTCCCTGGTTAATGAGGGTATAAATTGTCTTGTAAGTGCTCTTGTTGTAGTGAATACCATCCTTTGAGCTAACATTTCCAAGCATTGTTGAATATGTATCAATGTAGTGAACATTCTCACTAAGTCCAGCCTGCATTCTCGTATTCCAATTCTCAATTAATGAATTGGTAATACCCGGATAGCTCTTAGTCTCAAAGGCCATTGGATTAACAGATACATAATAAACATTTGCACCAAGTGCTGTCCATGCCGCCGCCTTATCGTTTATGTAAGAAACATATTTATCCGTATATGACAGGCTACGAACATCATTTACACCCATGAGAATTACCACATCAGTATTCTCATTAATGCTTGCCTCCACAGAAGGAACACCTACATTCTTCATCCACGCAAGTCCCATTCCAACCTTTGCAGACCAGATATTAGCATTCTTTCCAACAGCGCTTTTCATTCCAACAGTTCTGGAATCTCCAATGATAACAAGCTGGCGAGTAGCCTGCTCTGCTGTTACCTGAGCCAACTGCTCCTGTACCAAAAGCTCTGCCTGCTGCTCCTCTGTAAGAGCCTGAACCGAATCATCCTGAACTGGAATCTCCTGCACTGGAATTTCCTGAACCGGTACTTCCACTGGCTGAGTCATCTCCTCAGCATTACTGTTCAAAGAAGGAATCGCGCATAATGTAAATAATAAGCCTACCGCCACGCATCTTAAATATTTTTTACTCATAATTCTCTTTCTACTTAATATTTTGTGACCAAAACTTTCTGCATTATAGTACCTAGTTGTGTCCAAATTATGTCCATAGTTTTTAACATAATTCTCACAATCTGTCAAACTTTTGACGCGTCTGGCTATAAAAAACACATTTTAATATTTTGATTTGTGTTATTATATAGGCTATTGGAGGTACATTATGTTAGCTAATTACCATACACACACAACAAGATGTCATCATGCGATTGGTACTGAAAGAGAGTATATTGAAAAGGCCATTGAAAACGGCTTCAAAATCTTAGGCTTTTCAGATCATACTCCTCAGCCTTATCCACCAGAATATAAATCTGGCATCCGTATGGACATGAGTGAGTTGGAAAACTATACAGACACGCTGGTGAAGCTTCGCGAAGAATATAAAAATGATATTCAGCTCTTTATTGGACTTGAAGTTGAATATACAGATAAATATTTTGAGCCTCTTATGAAGCAGGTACGCCAATATCCTATAGACTACATTATTCAGGGGCAGCACTTTGCACCTACTAATGAAATAGATGGATTTTACGTGGGCGCTGAGACTACAGATGAAGCAGATGTAAAAGCTTATGTGGATTTAACAATAGAAGGAATGCAGACTGGATTGTTCAGCTATCTTGCTCATCCAGATTTGATGAACTACGTTGGTCCTGATATGGTTTACCAGCACCACATGAAAAGAATTGTTAAAGCTTCCATCGACCTTAATATTCCACTTGAAATAAATATGCAGGGATTCTTCTTAAATAGAAATTATCCTAGTGACCGATTCTTCTCCATGGCTTCTGCTATGGGAGCTAAATTTGTAATCGGTTGCGATGCTCATCACCCTGAAGATGTGATGCAGCCATGGCAGATGGAAGACTTCGTAGCCTTCCTTGAGAGAAATAATATTGAATATGGCGATAACGTAATAGAGCTAAGACCTGTTAAATAGGTCTTAGCTCTTTTTTAATTCTTTAAATAGAAAATAGCAAGCTGTGTTCTGTCTCTAAGCTCCAGCTTTTCAAGAATTGTGGAAAGATAGTTTCTTACTGTACCCTCAGACAGGAAAAGCTTCTGGGCAATCTCCTTATTTGAAAATCCTTCAGCCACAAGCTGAATAACTTCATATTCCTTTTCAGAAATATCCTTTGACTGATAGTCAAAGCCAGCTTCCTCTTCAGTAGCACTGTTCATAAGAGCTGGCAGCTTATCTACTATAGCCCCACCAAATACGCTCTGACCATCCATTGCTGCATGAAGTGCAGCTGGAAGAGATTTATAGTCTTGCTTCAAAAGATATCCACGAACGCCAAGCTTCAACGCCTTTACGATATATTCATCATCTGAAAAAGTAGTAAGGAACAGGATAATGGCATCCTTGTGCTTTGAAAGGATTTCCTCTGCTGCCTCAAGTCCATTCATATCCGCCATACGAATGTCCATGAGAAGCAGATCTGGCTGTAGCTCGTCATAAAGCTTTACGCCTTCTCTTCCACTGTTTCCCTTTCCGATTACTGTAAATCCCTCTTCCGCATTGATAATCATTTCAAGGGACATTGTAATTAGCTCATCATCGTCGATTAGTAAAATCCTCTTGTCTTCCATTTATGACACCTCTTCAGCCACTTTTACTACAAGGGGAAGCCTAGCAAAAACTGTGAACCCATCGTTGGTATAAATGTATGCATCTCCCCCAAGAGCATTTGCTCTGTTTCTTATATTTGTAAGGCCTATGCCTTCATAATCATCTAAAGCAATCTTTTCCTTCATCTCCTGTGACACTGTTCCGTTATCCGTAATTGAAATGGTACAGAAGCTGTAGTTTCTTTGAAGGATAATTGATACCTCGTCGCCATTTGAGTGCTTCAGGATATTTGTAACTGCCTCTTTTAAAATTCCTATCAGCGACAGCTTGATATTTGTCGGGATAGATTCATCCAAATCTAAATCCGTATTTACGGTAAAGCTTTTCAGCTCTCCGATGATGTCATCAAAGTTCTTTTTCAAATCTATAGAGTCATCATGCAGGTCGTGTACAGATGCTCTCATCTTTGCCATTGACTCATCCAAAGTATTGGCAAGCATCTTTAACTGAGGCTCAAGATTCTCATCCTTATTCACAGTAGATATGGCTCCCAGCAACAGGATGGCTCTTGATAAAAGGTGCCCCACGTTATCATGAATCTCTCTGGCAATTCTGTTTCGCTCTGCAAGGGTTGCAAGATGCACCTGCTGATCCTGCTCTGACAAAAGCCTTCGATTTTTTTCCTCTAATATTTCCTCCAACTCCTTACTGTCGTCCCTAGTACGATGAAGAAGTCTCTTGTAGGTCATTACCTGCTCATATAATATTGTAGAAACCACAGTATATGCTGCAATAATTACAAACACCGCCACATAACCAAAAGCAGTATTATCCTCACGTATCATATATATCAGCGTGGCTACAAATGGCACAGCGGTCAGTACTCCGTATATACGTTTATCATCAACTAAAAGACTTATTTCTAATATCAAAAAAACGCAAATAGACATTACAACCGAGAGGGTTGTAATGCCACTTGCGTTAATAAGTACTGTTAATCCTAATGCCGCTAAAAAGCGGATAATCACATCAAATAGCATACTGTTCCTTTTTCCTTGAAATAATCATTCCTGCAAATATGAACACTAATGCAAAGAGGATTTCAATAAAAATATATGTACCAAACTTGCGACTCCAAATCTCATTTATTGGAGTATCATTTATAAACTTAATAGCTGTGGTGTACCAGTACAATGGCATGAAATGTGCTATCTGAACAATCTTATCTGACAGGAATTCTGTATCTACGAATACTCCACAAAGGAAGCTCATAGAAAGCACCATCATGTTTCCAATCATGTTGATGAGATTCTCATTTGATGTAAGCGAGCAGATGAAATATGCCATTCCAAGTCCTACCAACATCAGACTATAGCTGTCAATCATGTAGTAGATAAGCTTATTGTTTGCATACTGTAGACTCATAATCTGGATAACACCAATCATTAATGTTGTCAAAACCACTCCTACTGCAAACACACCACCGATTGTAGCTGCACTTCTTGTGAAGAAATGCATTCCACTAACGGATATACGATTTTTAACATCCTTGTCCTTCATAAATGTAAGTGTGCATGCACAGCAGATGCAAAGGATAATCATATGTGTATAACCATTGAAAGTGAACATTCCTGTGTAGAATGAACGATGATTTTCCTCGGCTGAGTCCATAACCGTAGCTTTTGTTTCACTAAGCTTTACCATCTGGTCGTGGGTCAGGCTGATTGCCTCTTCCTCACTAAAACCACTATTTAAATATATCACAACATCCTGTAAATAGTCACCAAGCTTCTGTGTGAGAAGAAACTGAGAAGCAGTAGTTCCTGGTGCAATATATTCAAGTACATTTTCTGTCTCACCTGATAAAACCTTTTCCTCAAAATCTTCAGGAATAATAAGTGCATATTCATAGATTAAAAATCTTACGTTATCATTCATTTCCTGTGGGTCATCTGTCTTTGGATCCACAACAATCTGTGTCTCTTTAAGATAATCAACAAGTGCATGGCTGAGAACCGAATTATCGTTGTCTGTAACCGCAACCGTCACCTGCATATCTTCAAACATATCTTCCTGAGTAGAGACAGTTGCCTTCGCCTGCATATTACCGAATACAGCGAAGATTGCAAAATAAACGATGATGTTTACTATATTCGCTCTAAGTGATTTTATAATTGCATTAAATACTGGCATATTTTCTCCTCCTCAAGAATAATGAGCTTACAAAAAGACCTCCAACAACCATGCAGCCCATAATCATAATGTCCTGATAATACATATCTGTTTTGCCGTATGTAGCTCTTGTATAAAGACAATCAACCAAAAGTGCCGCTGGGTTGATTCTGTTTAAAATAGGACAATTGCTTTCAATAATCTGTCTAATCTGATGCCACATGAGACCACTGCAGAATGAGCATCCCATTGTAAATACAAGTGGTACTGCAATCAATAATCTCTCGTTTTTGATAAAGGAACCAATCAATACACCTGCTGAAATTCCCAGGGCACTTCCCAGTGTAGTAATCAAAACAAGGTTGATAAATGGCGCTCCCATGTTAATTTTAAGTATATACTGAACATATACAACAAGTACTGCATTTGATACTGACTGAATTGTAAGTCCTGCCATAACACAGCCTGCGATTGCAAGGAGCTTGTTGGTAGGTGCCACCTCAAATCTCTTTCCTGTCTCAGTCATATTTGCGCACATGCCTTCAAGCATTGCTGTACTAATCCATGAGCTGAAAAGTGATGACATGGCAATCAAAGCGAAGAAATACTGTAGGTATGGTGAGGTGTTCGTGCCAAAATCATGCTCCTTCATTATCTCCATTTGATTCGAAACCATATCGATGGCTTTCTGAAGATTTTCAGGATGTTCCTGTGCCACTTTCTCAATGACTGAATACATATTTTTATATTCTCTTACTATTTCATTTAAAGTGGTGGCCTTGTAGCCATTTGTTAGCACATATGTGGAAATATCATCCCCATCCTCAACATAGAATCCAGAAATCATTTCGGAATTCATTGCATCAGTAGCCTCGTCCTTTGAGGAATACTCATGAACCTCTACAATCTTGGTGTGATCATCACTTACCTTTGACATTTCCTCTAACAGGATTCCAAAATTTGTCTCTTCCAGATTCGTATTTACGTATCCAACATCTATGGTTTTGAAATTATCAGGATCATCACTTATAAGATTTCCAAATCCAAAATAAAATACTGTAGCAAGTACAAGTGGGAAGAAGATATTCCAGCCCACAACGTACTTGTTGCGAAGCATTTCTTTTAATTTATATACATAGATTCGACCAAACATTAATCTCTAAGCTCCTTTCCTGTGATTTCAAGGAATACATCATTTAATGTAGGAAGTTCTGTTGATACGTGACCAAATGGAACATTGTTATCATTTAAATAACTGAGGATATGTACCAGGTTATGATCTCCACCATCACATTTAATAACCAGATCATCTCCGTCCTCCTTAACCTTATAAACATGGTTGATTTCCTTGATTCCTGCGATAATCTTGTCGGACTTATCAGGAAGACCAACACGGATTGTTTCTCTGTTTATGAGGGATGATTTAAGCTCCTGAGATGTTCCGTTTGCAACGTTCTTTCCATGGTCCATAATCACCACTCGTGTGCAAAGCTCCTCAACCTCTTCCATGTAGTGAGATGTGTAAATGATTGTTGCACCATCTCTGTTCATTTTTCTAATTCCCTCAAGGATTGCATTTCGGCTCTGTGGGTCAACTGCTACTGTTGGCTCATCAAAAATGATAAGCTTTGGCTTGTGAGCGATTCCGCAGGCGATGTTTAATCTTCGAAGAAGACCTCCAGAAAGCTTCTTTGGAAGATACTTTTTATATTCTGTAAGTCCTGTGAACTCCAAAGCATCCTCAACATATTTCTTTCTTGTTGCTTTATCCTTGATGTAAAGACCACAGAAGAAATCTACGTTTTCATAAACTGTAAGGGTTTCAACTACTGCCACATTCTGCATTACCACACCAATCTGTGACTTGATATCGTATGCCTCTGGCTTCATCTCTTTATCGAAGATTGTCACTATTCCTTTATCGTACTTAAGAAGTGAAAGCAGGCAGTTGATTGTTGTTGTCTTACCTGAACCGTTAGGTCCAAGAAGTCCAAGAATTTCTCCCTCGTTTACATTTAATGAAAAGTGGTCTACTGCCACCTTATCCCCATATCTTTTTACTAAGTTTTCGATTTCTACTACGCACTGACTCATATCCTTCTCCTTTTTGGGTTCGTTTTTTGTTTCTGATGATAATATAAATAAAAATGACAGCCCTCTGTAGTGAAGGCTGTCATTTTGTTAAGTGACATTTGTCATTATGTGGTGTGAAAAATCTATATTGTCTTAGTTGTCCATTTACTGCAATCCCATACATCAGTAGCCAGACCCTCGTAGAACTCAGGCTCGTGGCATACCATAAGAATACTTCCGTTGTATTCCTTAAGGGCACGCTTAAGCTCATCCTTGGCATCTACATCAAGATGGTTGGTAGGCTCGTCCAAAAGAAGAAGGTTTGTCTCGCGGTTTAAAAGCTTGCAAAGACGAACCTTTGCCTGCTCACCACCTGAAAGAACTCGGCATAAACTCTCAATGTGCTTTGTAGTAAGACCGCACTTGGCAAGAGCCGCACGTACCTCATTCTGATTATATGAAGGGAACTCGTTCCAGATTTCCTCGATACAGGTTGTGGAAATGTGCTGATCCATCTCCTGCTCGAAGTATCCAATTTCAAGGAACTCACCCTGATAAACTGTACCTGAAAGTGGTGGAATAAGACCTAAGATACTCTTTAAAAGAGTAGTCTTACCGATACCGTTTGCACCTGTAAGTACAATCTTCTGCTTACGCTGCATCTCAAGATTAAGAGGCTTTGAAAGTGGTTCATCCTTATCGTAACCAATAACAAGCTCCTTTGTGGAGAAGATTACTCTACTTGGTGTACGAGCTTCCTTAAAGTAAAACTCTGGCTTTGGCTTCTCTGCTGCAAGCTCAATAACATCCATCTTATCAAGCTTCTTCTGGCGTGACATAGCCATATTTCTTGTAGCAACATTCGCCTTATTTCTTGCAACAAAGTCCTTAAGCTCAGCGATTTCCTTCTGCTGTCTGTTATATGCAGCCTGAAGTTGACTCTGCTTCATGGCATATACTTCCTGGAACTTATCATAATCTCCCACATAACGGTTAAGCTGCTTGTTATCCATGTGGTAGATAAGATTGATAACTGAATTCAAAAATGGCACGTCATGCGAAATAAGAATAAATGCATTCTCGTAATCATTAAGATATCTCTTAAGCCACTCAATATGCTCTACATCAAGATAGTTAGTAGGCTCGTCCAAAAGAAGGATGTCTGGCTTCTCCAAAAGAAGCTTTGCCATAAGGACCTTTGTACGCTGTCCACCGGAAAGCTCCGTAACATCCTTATCAAGACCTAGATCAAGAACACCGAGAGCTCTGGCAACCTCTTCTACCTTGGCATCTATCATATAAAAATCGTGCATAGTCAGAAGGTCTGCGATGGTGCCTGCCTCCTCCATGCGCTTATTCATCTCATCATCATCGGTGACATCTCCCAAGCTGGCATAGATGTCATTCATCTCCTGCTCCATGTCATAAAGGAAATCGAAGGCTGAGTGAAGAACCGAGCCAATTGTCATGCCCTTCTCAAGTACTGTGTGCTGATCAAGATAACCAACACGAACCTTCTTTGACCACTCAATCTTTCCCTCATCTGGCTGAAGCTTTCCAGTGATGATATTCATAAAAGTAGACTTGCCTTCGCCGTTAGCTCCGACAAGTCCGATATGCTCTCCCTTCAAAAGCCTAAATGATACGTCCTCAAAAATAGCACGATCACCGAAGCCGTGGGACAAATGTTCAACATTTAAAATACTCATTCTAATTACCTTTCAAATACTGCTTTAACCCCTCAAGGTTACGAATGGCTTCTGCCCTTCCCATTTCGTATACTCTCTGGAGCTCTTCAGGCTTCTTCTCGGTAGGATTAATGTTTGGTGCCTCCGATGGCCTGATAACAAAAACTTCTCCCGCCTGTTCCTTCTGTCTTACGTATTCCTTTTCCTCGTTGTACATAATATGGCGGTTTCTCATGGTCTCCACCATGTTGGGATATTTGCCAAGCATAAGCTTAACAAGTCCCATATACTTCTGCGGCTTCTTAACAAAATCAGCAGGCTGGGTTTCAATCACAAGGATTCTATCACATTTTTCGCTTTCCATAAACCTCAAAGGTATAGAATCTGCCATTCCACCATCAAGATACAGGCCGCCGTCGATTTCTACAGGACGGGCAAACATTGGCATAGACGCAGATGCACGTATCCATTTGATGTCGATTCCATCACGGGTTTCATCTCTGTTGATACAATTATGATAAACCGCCTTACCTGTGTTTATATCTGTGGCAACGCAGTAAAAGTCCATAGGATTGTTGTAGAAGGTATCCAAATCCCACACATCAAGCTCATATGGCAGAGTGCCATAGCAAAATGGAACATTATAAAGGTCACCTGTCTTTATGAGCGACCTAACACTGCAATATCGCTTATCGTTACAGTAAACCTTATTGTATCTCAGTGGACGGCCTATCTGCTTTGATTTGAAATTAATTCCAAAAGTTGCACCAGCAGAAACTCCCACTGCACTGTCAAACTCAATTCCATTTTCAAGTAATACATCAATAACACCGCAGGTGAAGATTCCGCGCATTGCTCCACCTTCCATAACAAGTCCCTTTTTCATTATGCCTAAACCTCCAAAAAGAGGGACCTTCTCTGGTCCCTCAGCCATTACCTATTATTCGAAGTAGAAATCAATCTGTCCCATTCCATTATCAACATTTGCTTTGATAAGTGGCTGTGACATATCCTGTGAGCACTCACCATGCATATTGATTCTCCCCATTCCATTATCACAATTAAAGGATACTCTGAACTCCTTTGGGAAATAAACTGAAAGACTTCCCAAACCATTGTCAATATCAAGCTCTGCTCCATCTGGATCAACTGTTGTTCCATTGAAGTAAACTGTCAACTGACCAAGTGCATTGTCGATAGTACCCTTTTTCATATCATTAATCTTGATGTACTGTGTCTTTGAACCAAGGCTATTATCTAAGTCGAAAGTTCCCTCATCTTCCCAGTACTCTGCGTTTCCACATACATCTACTGTACGTTCCTTGCCATTATGGATAACGTTTATGTGATGTGGCTTGTGACCAAAGATAGTAGAAAGTCCAATTCCAATCAATATAACCGCAATCATAATGATAGCATAGTGTACGTCGCCTAAAAGTAGCTCTTCTCTGAATAAACATGCGACCACACCAACTGGAATTGCCATTCCAACAAAGCTCCTCTCAAGAAGCTGCTCTCCGAAGAATAACGCCATAATGATGCATACTGCAATCTTTACCATAGGCATGTCTGTGAAAATGTTTGATTTGCTAAGTAATAAACATACCGCAAATGCGATAAGTGCCAAACCTCTAATTGCATTTCTAATTGTTTTCTTTGTCATCTCTTTATCCTCTTTTCATCCATTATTTCAATAAGTGCCTTAATGTACTTTCGCGATGCATAAGCTTTCTTTGTGGAATTCCTGAAGGAGATTTCGCTTGCACCTGTAATGTTCTTTTTTATGGAAGCTATCAACTCCGTATTTACGATAGTTGATTTTGATACCCGAAGGAATTCCCTCGGTAACAATTCTTCCAACTCATATAGCTTTTGTCTTACCCTGTAGATGGATTTACCAGTGTGGATTGATATGTAGTTTCCATCAGCCTCAACAAATATTATTGATTTGACCTCCACGTAATATTCCGTGTCATCAATGTAGGCTGATATTTTCTGTGCCCCCATCTGTCCCCCAGACAACAGTCGCTGCAGCTGTAATATCTCCTCTGTTATCTCTCGGCAGTGAATAGTTATCATGTCCTGCTGTAAAGACTCATCTACGTCAATATTTATCTTCATAACTATTGGCGCCTCCTATGTTTTATATTCTACACATCTTTTTTCCCCACACAACAATTTGGGATAAGAGGTAATTATTTTAATATCAAAGGTAATAATTCTATTTGCAAAAGGAACAGCCATAAATATGACTGTTCCTAACTTACTAATATGAATTTACTTTAATCAGGTAGTTGTGATAGCCGCCATAGTAGCTATTCTCAAGCTGTAATTCCACATCACCCAGCTGTAAAAGCTTATAAAGGTTGATTGGTGTGCCAGCAAAATCATAGCTCTGATACTCAAACTGACCAATGTAAATGTACTGAATATTATATTTCTTAATCAATTCCCTTGTTGTATCCAGATCGGAGCCTGTATAAATTTCACGGATATCAGCTGCACGAGCCTCGACAGCTTCCTGGCTGAATCTCCAAAGCCACTCATGGGCATACCAACCTAAAACTGTAGGACAACCTGAAGCCACAGACATTCTACCTGCGTCAGTATAAGCATCTCCATAGTTTTCTAAAACTACAGGAGGCTTATCATAATCAAGGCTATTCAAGTAATCTACAACCTGTAAGTCCTCTACAAACTGTGGATTGTTCTGCATAAAGGCAGTAGCATTTAATGTTCTTTGTCTTGAGCCGTCGAAGATATTTCCAAACCAATCGTGACAGCTTACAAAGTAATATGACATGCAGACAAGTGTAGGTACCAGAAGCACACATGCCAAAATCTTTTTAACCTTAGTCTTCTTGAAGGTAAAAAGTGATATCAGGGCATAGCCTGTGATTATTCCAAACATAATACAAGACTGATATGTCAGCTTGAAGGTAGTGTTTGCTCTGGCGTAATCAATGTTATAAATATCTTTTACATAAATAATCTCTGGAATAAGAATTAATCCTATTGAGCAGCAAGTAAAAAGCATCACAATAAGATCTGCAATATTCGCATTTACGATAATTCTTCCAAGAACATTTACCTTCTTATCCTGAGACTTATCCTCATCATTTAAGTAATCCTTGATAGCAAATACCAGACAGATAACTGCTGTCGCAACTGGTAAGAGCCAGAGAACAAGTAGCTGATGAAACAAGGTGTGATTCTCACAAAGGAAAATACCACCTTCCATCTTTGTAAAATTCAGCTTGAATGGAAGAATAACAATATTAGCAATCGCCATAATAAATGCGATTTGAATTACTGAGAATAATGTGCTCTTCTTTGTAAATCCATAGACCTTAAAATCCACGAATAAAACAGCAAGAGCTGAAATCATCATGTAAATAGCATAATCCCAGTAGTTATTTCCCTGGAAGAAGCCTGTGAAAAATCCGCAGAGGAGTACTGTAGGATTAAGCGCCTTAAGGATGAAATCCTTTGGTGTGAAATCAAGTTCAAGCTTCTGATTCTTACCCTTCTTATCTGCCAGCTGTGTAGCAAAGGCAATGATAATTCCAATGATTGTAAGCACGAACATGATATTAATAACATGTGCATGCAAATCGCCAATTACAAATGAATATGATGGAGTCTCTGTGATGGTTTTATCCATTCTCTCAGGCACATAACCAACATATCTTGTACTCTCAGGGAACCAGTACGAATACTCTGTATTTCCAATAATCGCATTATAAGCGTTTAATACAATTCCAAAGACGATAAAGTGAGCACTTCCTTCAAAGCACACTCCAGCGCCACCAAGTAAGCCACCAATAATTCCATGAACCTTCTTAAAGCCTGCACCAAACTTTGTCTGAATAAGCTTGTAAGTACATGAGAATGCCTCTACAAATGCCATAGAGCATACTGTGTAGAACATGATATTGTAGCTGAATCTTACATCATTAAAGGAAAGCTGATTGATGAAAGCTGCAAAATACTGTCCAAGGTAGTAGTAGTTGAGATTCTCGTTTGCAAACCAGATATCCTCTACTGGGAAATAGGTGAGTTTAGTCATGGTATTCATGAAACCATAATCCATGAATTTCTCAGTACCATATGCATCTGGCTTAAAAGATTTCATGTAAAGCAAGCATGTAAGAAGCAATAGGAACATTAGCTCCTCAGCTATCATGAGCTTTAGGTTATCCTTATCTACGGAAACAGCGTTGTCACTTTTCTTGTCTTGCAGGATTGATACTGTCGAAATAATCACAGCCAAAAGAACTGTGACAAAGGCACAGTTTATTGGTGTAAACTTTAACAGCTTAAGATTTGACAGCCAGAATACAACCATTCCAGAAATAGATACACCTATTACCTTTGAAAAGATGTAACCTCTGTCAGTGAAGTTCTTGAAGATTTTTTTAGTCAATGAAAAAAAGCCTATACCAACTATCAACAGGGCAAAATACCACTTATAGATGTATACGCTTTCTTCCTTAAATAGAAGACCAATCATGCCAAGAAGAATTATGAAAATAGCACTTTCTGACACGTAGTCCTTATAATTAAATTTCTTGTTCAAAACATTAATCCCCCAATCGTATGTTATCCATACTCATCTCCCCGCATTCGTCAATTATATCGTAAAATGAAGGGAATTCCTAGGGAAAAACTAAAAATATTACAAATTTATTACCTGTATTCTATTAATTCTACAGACAGCTCTGGGCTTTTCTTGCAAGTTCAAGCTCACATTTCATTCTTCGATTAAGAATTTCCTTCTGCTGGAAAATAAGCTTTTCCACTGCATCGTCAGACCCTGCCATCTTCTTCATGGTCTCCACAGATTCAATCATGTTCTCATACTGTGAAACCTTATTCTTATACTCGCTCATAAGCATAGATGGTATATTGGCTGTCTTAAATAAAACATCCACTCGCTCATGAACCTGCATAACCTGCTTATTTAAATCTTGTAATTCTTTATCCATTTTTACTACCCCTCTTAAATTAACCCATTAGCTGCATTCCATAAGAAAATGCATTTGGAAACATAAAATCCTTCTCTACACCTGATTCAAATTGTACTGAAAACTTCTCTGGCTGTCCATCATCAGAAAGAACTACATCAGTAATTGTCCCTTTTCCATATTTCTTTTGGAAAACCACCTGACCTATTATAAGCCTGTCAGGAGCACCTTCCTTTCCTTGGATTGTGGTCTTAGGCTGTTTGAAATATGATGTAACCTTTGTTGCTGAGTAGGACACCTTGTTTTCTATTTCGGCTTTCTTGGTCTCAGGCTTTAGTTCATTTATAAAAGTTGAATTCCTGTTTTCATATTTGAAGATTGTAAGTTTATCTTTTGCTCTGGTCATACCAACATAAAAGATTCTGCGTTCTTCCTCGTAATCCCTCTTCTCCTGAGGTGTAGCTTTTGTATTAGCTCTTAGTACTTTGTTTGGAAATACACCGTTAATTACATCCATCAAGATTACCGAATCATACTCTAATCCCTTGCTGGAATGAATCGTGGAAAGAATGAATTTTGTGCTACTATCATTCTTCTTTTCCATAAGAATCCTTCTAAGCTCATTTAATCTGTTTAGGAAGGATGGAATATCTTTTTCTTTTTTAGCCAGCATCTTTAGGATGAAGATTTTGTTGGTATCTATGTTGTTGGAATTAAGATAATCTCCATATCCCATGAAATTCTCTATGCGATTTATGGCCTTATATGGTGTCTCATCCACCATGTTTCTATAGTGTGTTCTTAGGGATTTACAGTTACCCAAAACATGTCCGTTGAGATTTAACAATTCTATAGCATCAAGAATTCCAGAATGATTTCTCTCTGCCAGCGCACACATTTCTATAGCGTCCTTTTTGCTGAGATACAACTGGAACTTGAAATATATCTTCATAAACAGCTCTGCATCCATCGGCACGAAGGCAAACTGAAGCATATTGATGATATCGATTACCACCCTGTTTGTGAAAAATGCCATGTCTACATTTTTGATGTTATAAGGCACTGACTGTCTTTCCAACATATCCACAAGAGGAAGCACACTTTCATTGTCTCGATATAAGACAGCTGTCTTCGTTGTTACGTTTTCCGCCACCTTAACCAGATAGCTGTACTGCTTTTCTCTGTCCATCTTCACAAAGCTAATATCGCTCTTGGCATCCTTTGTGGCACAGATATGCTTTTTATGTCTGTCTTTATTGTGTTGGATAAAGATATCAGCAGCCTCTACAATCTTTGCATTAGAACGATAATTCTTATCCATCACCAGAACTTTTGCACCTACATGATTTCTTTCAAAATTCAACAGTGCCTCTGGATAAGCTGCTCTAAATCCATAGATACTCTGATCCTCATCTCCAACCATAAAAAGATTTCCGCTTTCACCTGAAAGTAATGATATTATCATGTGCTGAATCTTTGAAGTATCCTGAGCCTCATCCACGCAAATAAATTTGTACAGATTTCTATAGTAGTTGAGCACCACAGGTGCGCCCTTCAGGATTCTGTATGCATACAGCATCTGGTCATCATAATCCATCAGGCTGTGATTCTTCAGCTCGTTATTGTACGCCTCATAAATCTTGCGAAGATTTATATCCTCATCTTTGCCAAGCTTATCAATCTCGTCACCTGTAAGATACATATTCTTGCAGTAGGTTATAAGAGTGCGGATATTCTTTATATCACTCTCTGTAGGATATTCCCCTTCCACATTTAGATATATGCTTGAAAGGAGTCTGATTATCTCCTTCTCGTCCGTCAAAAGCTCAAAGGAATTCTTTCCAATCATTCTGCCATAGTAGGCAATGACCTTGGAACAAATTCCATTTATGGTTCTGAATTCTAATCTATCCGAAAGGTCTGGTCCAAATATTTTTTCAAATCTGTTGGCCATGTCCTTTGTGGCTGCCACTGTGTAGGTCAAAGTCAAAATATTCTCCGGGGCTATTCCCTTACAATAAATCATGTATCCAAGGCGGTTCACCAAAACTGTGGTCTTACCACTTCCCGGAACAGCCAAAAGCAGCACGGGCCCTTCGACGGTCCGTACTGCTTCCATTTGTTGCTCATTTAATTGTGATGTGTATAACTCAATAAATTGTTTTTCTAACATTAATTCTTTCTTGCTCTTTCATCCCAAACGCTTACATCCATACCGATAACGTCAGATGTGAATGGGGTTCCATCCTCTTTCTCGTAATGGAGCTGGGCTTTTTTTACATACTTAAATCCAATGTATAAAAGAGGAATGTTGCAGTATGCAATCAAGATATTAGCAAAATCTGATAAATCCCACAATGCCCCTAAATCCATTCCAACGATAGATGTAAGCATTCCGAAGCAAATTACAAGGATATCCAGCACTCTGATTACATTGATAAATGTCTTGCTACGGTTGATTCTGTTAGCACAAATCTCTGAGAAGGACATAAATCCAAGGAGACATGTAAAGGCAAACAAACCAAAGCAAAGAGATATCAGCAATGTAACCACGTTATTAAATGCTGTGCCTGGTGTAAGCTCTGCTGCAGATGCCAAATACTTTGGAAGCTTTCCAAGCTCAAACCAAGCTGCTCCATTATCTGTAAGCCATACGCGGCCCATAATAACTACAAAACCTGTTAGTGTACAAATTACAATTGTATCAAGGAAAACGCCGATAGCCTGTACGCAACCCTGATCACATGGATGGTCTGCATCTGATGCAGCTGCTGGCATTGTGATGGTACCTTGACCAGCTTCATTAGACATAAGTCCTCGCTTAACCCCCTGCATTAATGCGATACCAAATGCACCACCAAATACTGCTTCTGGCTTAAAAGCCTCTGTAAATACAGCATAGAAGAACCAAGGAATTCTTGTGATATTAATAACTATAAGCACAAGTACTGTAAGCACATATACAATTGCCATAACAGGTACAAGAATATCTGTTACATGAGAAATCTTCTTTGTTCCACCAAAGGAAACCGCGATTGTTGCAATGATTACGATTACAAAACCAATCCAATAAACCGCATGTGTGGTTGGAAGCTCTGTTCCACTTACTATGCTGGCAATCTGTCCCATTGCAGATACCGTGTTAAAGCCCTGTGCTGGGAAGCAAAGCAGCGCATAAATGATATACATAAGTGAAAGTACAACACCTACGATTGCAGAATTTTTTAGAAGTCTTCTGCCGTAGAAGGCCATACCACCGATATATTCATCATCTTTTTTCTCTTTAAAAATCTGGGAAAGTGTAGACTCTACAAATGCTGTAGACATTCCGAAGAATGCAGAAATCCACATCCACAGCAATGCACCTGGGCCGCCTACTGATACAGCGCCTGTTACGCCAAGGATGTTACCAGGGCCTACTCGCATTGCTGTGGATAGGAAAAATGATGCAAGCGGAGAAATACCTGTCTTCGCTTTACTGTTCTTTAAAACCTCTATTCCCCTCTTAAACTTTCGAACCTGAATAAAACGAAGTCTTATAGAGAAATAGATTCCAGAGCCAATTAATAAAATAATAGCCAGTGAGAAATTTCCAAGGATTGGAATATTGGCATACCAATCAAAATTAGTTGGAAAATCCCAAAATAAATCTGAAACTACCTGAATCTTACCACATACTGCTGTAATAAAGCTTAATAGTGCATCCATAACTTTCTCCCTTCGTTAGAATCGTTTTCTAACTACAGTATACCCTATTAAGCTTCAAGTTCTATAAAAATTTTACAGCTGTGCCATAGGCAAGAACCTCTGCTGCGCCCTGCATTACGCTTGAGCCTGAATAACGGACACCAATAATAGCGTCTGCGCCAAGCTGCTCAGCTTCATCTACCATACGCTTTGTGGCGATTTGTCTTGCCTCTGTAAGCATCTCTGTGTAGCCAGCAAGCTCTCCACCTACAATAGTCTTCATACCAGCCATAAAATCTCTTCCGATATTCTTTGACTGTACAATTGTACCCTTTACCAATCCTAATACTTCGTATTCCTGTCCTGGAATGTTTTCAATACTTATTAGCTTCATTTTGTTCTCCTCCATCTATTTCTTTTAATCTTTGTGATAATGCCAAGCTGACTCCAATGATTGCTGCTGCGCACAGTCCTATCATAAGAATTATGAAAAACATTGGGGTCTCTGGGTCTGTTATCTTTCCAAGCACCATTAATGCAATAAACGCAATCATAATAATTATGAATACTGATGCTGCAATCTTTGGGCCTCGTTTAGCTTTCTTTACATCAATCTTATTGATATCCATAAAGCTTACGCCTCCCTTCTCAAGGCGTTTCATATCATCCAGATATTTTTCTACATCCATATCCTCCAGCTCATCATTTGCGTCTATGATTTCCTGACAAAGCTGAGAGAGAATGTCCATGTCTTTTTGTCTTTTGGCAAATTCTTGTTTCTGCTTTTGTAAGCAATCATCTAATGAGATTTCCTTTACTTGAAGCTTTCGGATTTCTTCGATTGGTACCTCAAGTCTTCTAAGGAGTTTGATTTGGTTTAGAACTTTTACATCCTCCAAGGAGTACTCTCTGTAACCATTCTCTGAATTTCTTTTGGGTGTAATTAAGCCTTGGTCTTCATAAAATCTTATGTTCTTTTTTGTGATTCCCACAAGCTCTTCTACCTGGTTGATCTTCATTAAAACGCCCTCACTATCGATTGTCCTTTAAAAGATTTGGCCTTATCTTTGCCTAAAATATAAACCTTCCACAAGATGGAAGGTCAATAGTTTTCTATATTTTTTATAAAATAAATTCCATAATACGTTCTTTTGTCTTCATTCCAAGGCCTTCATAGAAAGCTTCAGCTCTATCGTTGCCTGTCCACACCGCTAAGGTCACTTCATAACAACCCATTCTCTTTGCTTCTTTTTTGACATGTTCAAATAGGGCTCTACCCACATGCTGACCTCTGGCTTTTTCATCTACACACAAATCATCGATATAAAGTTGCTTAAACTTAACCTTGTTTGTGGCATCTTCCGGTGTCTCTTTTATCTCACAGATGGCATAGCCCAACACGTTATCATTTTCATCTGCGGCAACATATATAGGTTTACTCTCTACACAAAGCATTTCCTTCACATCATCAAAAGAGTACTTTGTTGTGCCTGAAATAAAAATGTCTGGTCTGATTTTTGCATGGACTTCCAGTACCTGCTGCAATAAGTCTATAATCTTTGGAATGTCTTTTTCCTGAGCTAATCTGATTGTCATTTGTTTTACCTTTCTAGCTTATGATGTCAGCCACCTTGATATTTGCAATTTTTATCAGGTCAGCTGGTGCCAATTCGATTTGTGCTCCCACCTTTCCTGCGCTGACAAATACCTTTTCGTAATTTTCTGCGGTCATATGTATGAAAGTTGCGAACTGCTTTTTCATACCGATTGGTGAGCAACCTCCGTGTACATAGCCTGTGAGTCCCAGTAAGTCCTTCTGCTTAATCATGCTGATTGATTTCTCACCAGCTGCCTTAGCTGCTTTCTTCAAATCAAGCTCTGCTTCTACTGGAACTACAAAAACATAGTAAGTTCCAGTCTTGCCCTGTGTTACAAGTGTTTTGAAAACCTTCTCTGTGTCCTCACCTAGGATTCCTGCGATTTGTTCACCTGTAAGTGTTGAATCCGCCTCATAAGTGTGGCTTTCATACTTTATCTTCTTTGAGTCCAGGACTCGCATTACATTTGTCTTATCATTGTTTTTCATTTACTTATTACCTTCTAATTCCTTCATGAAATCTGCTATGATTTCATTTATTTCTTCTGGCCTGTCTGTATTTGAATTATGACCAGCTCCCTCAATCCAGTGGATTGGAAGACCAGTCTTCTTGTGCCATGCTTTATTATACCTTATACAAGAGCCAGCGTGGTCCTTTGTTCCACAAATTAGTCTGGCGGGACACTTGATTTCATAAGGAAGCGCTTCCTCTACAGCCTCCACAAGAATCTTGTAGCCACCTCCCGCAAGCTTTGCATATCTGTCCTTATCTCCATCGTAGGTCATCATGAATTCTTTCATGAGGGCTCTTCCATATTCTGATGTGGCTACATAATCTGTGCCCTGTCTTAGAAGAGTCTTCCATGGATAATAGCGATATACTGGCTCCATCCTATGAAGCAACCAAAGCTCTATTTTTGTATAATACTGAATTTGAAGTGGTGCTGAATCTACAGAAATAAAACCCTTTAGCTTTTCCGGAAAAAGCTGTCCATACATCTGGCCCAGGTATCCACCCATGGACTGGCCTATTATTACTGGATTATCAAAACCATTTTCTTTAAGGATTTCATCTACCCATATTGCCTTATCCTTTAGTGAAAAGGTCATCTCAAACGGATATGAGGTGTCGTGTCCTGGTGCATCCCACACAAACACAGGATACTTCCCTTCAAACTCCTGAAGCTGCTTTTCAAATAATCTGTGTGCAGCTGTTAATCCTGGTAGGAAAACCAGCTGATATTGTGGATTAGCGCCTTCTGTATTTATCCAGTAGTGGATATCTCCCTTTGGTGTTTTGTAGATTTTTTCTGTCATGTCTTCTCCCTGTCTATGGTCTGTTGATACTTATCTTATTCTATGCTATTTATCCAGTTCCAATCGCATTAAAACCAGCTCCTGCCACTTACCAGCTCTTGTTTTAAAGCCTCTTGGATTCCTGCCATATTCTATAAAGCCATGCTTTTTGTAAAGATTTTGGGCGGCTTCGTTGTCGGCTACTACATCTAACTCAAGCTGTAAGTATCCCGCTTCTTTTGCAGCTTCTACGCACATAGCTGTCAGCTCATTTCCAATTCCAAGACTCCAGTAGTCCTTCATGACAGTGATTCCAAACTCAGCTCTGTGTCTGGTCTTGTCCCTGTCCTGAACCATATGTATCCCTGCACTACCAATAAGCTTGCCCTCAACGATAGCAACTATCTCGATGTTATGCTCACTTTCCTTTTGTGACTTTAATCGCACTGACACTATTGACTCATTATGCTCTGTCTCATCAGGGTATGTGGTCAGAAACTCTGTCTCCCCATGAGATATATCAAAATATCTAAGAAAATCCTCTGCATCTTCTGGCTCTGCATTCCTTAGTACGCATTCTCTTCCATCTTTTAGTTGAATTGCTTTGTATGTAATCAAGGTTTCCTCCTTTGGTCTACTCTTCTATAAGCTTCTTCGCCTTTTCATAGTCAGCTCTACTCACATAAACTCTATATAGAAATGTCAGATTTCCTACAGCCTGACCACCAGTATAAACGCCACCTCGACCGATACTAGAAGTCATTGATGTATGTAAAACCATATCAAAATTAGACTGGTTCCTCTTGGTTCGTGTCTCATAGCTTATGTTATTAGCTTTTAAAAGCTCCGTTATTCTTGATATTTCCATAGATGAATAGTCTTCATATAGCTTCTTTCTGTTGAATAGTGTGAGCATAATAATTCTCCTTTATTCACTAATACTATTTATCCATTCAGTTTTTAGCTCTTCATATGATTGGCCCCACCATTCTTCATAGGAAGCGTCTGAAGTAATAAATGTAAACAATTCCTTTTTGCTTTTCTTATCTATTAAATACTCCACAAAGCTCATAGCCTCTGTATATGATAAATCTACTCCAGTGTACGTTGTATTAGGCCCCAAATTGACTCCTACCTTAACCTTTAGTTTTGGATAATCAGACACATCTTTCCCCTGATATAGTCTGTCTACAACATAATCATAGTATAGTCTTACTACATTAGAATCATTACCATTCTTTTTACTGTAGTATTCTTTAAAATCTCCGTTATCGTAATCCTCATCATTAGCGAATCCTCTTATATACTCAACCATATACTCTTCTGGATAGAGAACATAAGCTACGTAGTCGCAAAAACCTTCTTCTAGCCAGTATTTATTCATATCCTCATAATCTT
The DNA here is from genome assembly GCF_900115215.1 of Pseudobutyrivibrio sp. UC1225. NCBI lineage: Bacteria > Bacillati > Bacillota > Clostridia > Lachnospirales > Lachnospiraceae > Pseudobutyrivibrio > Pseudobutyrivibrio sp. UC1225. The sequence continues at coordinate 34,313 of NZ_FOVQ01000011.1, forward strand.
GGAAAAAACCATGCATCAACTCATGCTCAAGAGTGCGAACCCCATAGTCATTAAGGGTTATATCGATTTGCCCATTTTCTATATGTGCATAGCTTCTACCACCTTTATTTTCAATATGATATGTGATGTTATCCACATCGCTACCATACATAGACTTATTTATCCCCGCTTCAGCTAAGTATTCCTTTAATTTATCCTTTATTTCAGCCTCAATTCTTATTAACTCTATTACTTTCCTATAGGCATCCTCATCAAGTAATTTATTGCTTATAGAAAATTTAGAGGTGTTTGTTTTGAAAATATAGTTATTGTCTCCATCTATATAAAGTTCTGTTTTTTCAATAATGTCGCGTTCCTCTGTATTGAAATCTTCTATTGGAAATAATGTCGGTTGTTCTGCATTTTCTACATTGAATATGCTTTTGTAATCATTAAAAGTCCTTGCGCACTGTCCTCTTCCTGAGATAAGTTGAACTAGATGGTACCTAAATGCTGAGTTTTCTATTATTTCCTTTGGTAAAAAAAGTGCATCCCCGTCTATTACAGGTCCCACCAATCTATTGTCATCTACAACATAAACCTTTATTTTTTCTTCAGCAACATCAACATTATAGAAATCTATAATCTGCTTTTTAGCATCATCAAACTCTTTTACTAACTTAGACGCTTCTGGCTCATCAATAATTGCTTGTTCAAAACTATATGTAGCTCCATTATATTCAGCTGTAATAATATCAAACACACCTGAATAACTATATTCCCTCTTATATAAATCCTTAGAGAATTCAATAGTATTCTTCCTATACTTACATCCACCAAATACTATCATAATCAGTAAAGTCATTGTACACAGCCAGTATTTTTTCCTCATTTTCTTCTCCAGTACCCTCATCTAATGCAACACAATCTCCTAATTATGAGTAAAATAATTACTCAAATTATAGCAATCATGAAATGTTTTGCAAACAAAAAAGCACTACAAACAAATTTGTAGTGCTTCATAAATCAAGCTCTTATTATTCTTATTGATTCTAATATAGTCTGATGCTTAATCTCAGTAGCATTAAACTTCACTGTAAAGAATGCAAACTGCATAATAGGCCCCATTCCAAAAGCACAAATAATTGTACCTATTCCAACAGGTCCTCCAAGAAGCCATCCTACTACAGTAGCTGTAGCAAGTAGCATAATGCTTACTATGCCAATAGATACATGCTTAGTTCTTCTTGTTAACCCTATAAGAAGAGTATCACGAGGGCCACATCCTAAGGATGCACTCATATATGTGTACTGGGTATATCCCATTACAAAGAGTCCTAAAATCATTACTGGTATCGCAATGAAGATAGAATCACATTTCTCTACTAAATTAATCTTATTGAAGAAATCTACCGACTTTCCAACAACAATAGAATCTATTATCATAGCGATTCCGATAGGCTCTTTCATTAAAATATCTATTCCGAGAATCGAAAAAGATACTATGATAGCTGCTGTGCCATAAAGAATCCCGAATGTATTAGATAATCCAAGATTAAGAACATCCCAAGGTGATGCTCCAATATTAGCCTGAATGGTAAGATAAACTCCAAACCCATTAATGAATAAGCTTGCTGTCGCCAGCAGCATATTTAAAATTATCTTCTTTATTGAGTCATTGTCTTTATTCTTTTGAAACACTTTTGGTACCTCTAGAATTATTGCTATTACTATTCATCACCCATTCGGAAAATCGCAGCTTCGCTGCTTTTCTTTTCCTCATGTGTGGTTCTCACCAAATATAAACAGTGATATAAAAAGCATGCAGCCATATAAAATAAAGTTTCTTCCATGCCTATGATTCCATTCTGTGACACTAGTTAATTCATCTTCGCTTGGTGGTTTTTCTCCAGTGTTAATTGATACTGGCTTTTTACTTTTGTACTGTTGAATCCCCAATATAATAAATATAAGCGAAACAAAAAATGATATTGCTAAATACATAATTGTACCTGCCATATCTAATTCTCCCATTGACACACAAACAATTGTTCTCTATAATGCTTTTTAGTGCTACCATTTACGGTAGGCGGTTGGTCCTTCTCTCGGAGGACTGTGACCTCCGTTTATATAGAGATTCCGATCCCTCTTTGAGGGAAATCTTTACAGGAGGACTTGTGCGTATGCTTACAATCACGGACTTAATCGCAGTCTTAGGACTGTGTGCGACTTTCTATAGTCTTGGGTACGTGCGCGGAAAGCATGATTCCAAGACACAAAAATAACCGCCGAGCCTAGGAAACTGAGCGGTTATTTTCTAATCGTTTTATACTAGGGCTAACCGTCTATCGGTAGCACTCTTTGTATATAAATATTAACATCTATAGCTTATTTCGTCAAATATCATTGACGGGCGTCCCGCCCGCCATCATGTGGACTGATTTTTCACTCCAATATGATGAGGTAAATCCCCATTCGCCGGTGGACCAGAGCCTTACGGATAATCCTTGTAAATATTTACAAATTTATTTTATCAATCCCTATAACATATTACAACTATATGTTTCTTAATATTAAAGAACAGAACTCTGGCCCTTCGCTAAATCCAGCGATGGGTCGAGTTCTATCTTTACTAAAGAATACCATACAATAGATATTTGTCAAACTATAAAAAAGCCCTCCGAGGAAATCCTCGAAGGGCATAATTTTATAATTTGGGTTGGGCTGTTCGCTCGTTATTACTCGATGATTGTAGCAACACGACCAGAACCTACTGTTCTACCACCCTCACGATTCATACTTACGTTTATCGTAGTTATAATCGTTGATTTTACAGTGTTTCTTTTGATGTGATTATCTATATTCGCATCATTATTTGTTGTTTTTGAAGTTTTTGGTACCAGAATGGTACCAAGTCCTATTTTTCTTCTTTCTTAGGACTATAATTCTTACATGCTTCTTCTAATAGCTTAAAGTCGCAACTATTCTTGAGCAACTCAGTGTCTAAGCCAGCTAGAACCTTATCATATGTTTTCTTTGCTCTCTTTTGAGCTTGAACTAAGAGTTTCTTACATGCTTTATACTCTTTCTGAAGCATTACCTTTTCTTGTTCAGTAAACATGGAATCTTTAAAATCCAGTGGTATCAAACACTGCTTTGGAATAGGTATCATAAAGTTAAATCTCATTGAGCCTCTAGCTACAAGCTTTTTATGATCTTCAATTTTTATGATGATATTATCCTCTTGTGACTTTTTGTAAGACGATATTGGAACATAATAGTCTATGTCATCAATTTTTAAAACCACACCATATACAAACTTACTAGAGTTTGCATACCTAACATTAGGAACAGTCGTAAATCCTCTAGCATTAATTTCTACTTCTTTTAAATAATTGATGTAATCTTCATCAACATAATAAAATGATATTTTCATATATTTCTCCCTAGATAAAATTAAGGCAAGCCGAAGCTCGCCTTAATCTTGATTACATTCGCTCGCTCTTATAGGGGCGAAACCCTAATAAAGTCGTTCGCACATTGTGGGGGCGAAACCCCAATAAAGTCGTTCGCACATTGTGGGGGCGAAACCCCAATAGATGTGTAATCGCATCATCTGAGTACATTTTAACAAGATTTTTAAACTTGTCAACAACTATTTTCCATAGACAGCTTTTACGTAAGCCCAGTATTTTTCCACTTATGATATTTAAAGCTCCGATATATACTATTACACATACATTTGTGAAACAGGTTTAATATTCTATTATTTCTGTTTTATAATCCGAATAACCACTACCCTTAAATGACACCGACACATGTGAGTCATCTATCCATTCGACTTTATAATCTGCATCTTTCCCATAAAGGCTTGGTCCATCATCTTCCCAAAATACTACACCTGTATCCTTAGAATTAAATAAAGAATACCTTACATAAACATGGCTATATGAATCAAACCCAAATCCAACATTTTTAGCATAAAGCTGTACACCATTTGGAGATTTTGGCGAAAGATAATGAACATCTCCATAAATAACAAAGTAGAATAAGAAGGTACCCGTTAATACTACTGCTACAATTACAGATATTATTGATGAAATCTGTTTCCCGCCATCAGTAATATCCACCTTATTTTTTATTTTTCTACCCAGCTTAAAACCTACATAATGTCCTAATAACACTTGTATATTGGGAATAAGCCACAAGACAACTTCATCATTTTTTACTGAAATCATATAAACTATTATAGAAAACAGAACAATCTCATAGGCAAATGAAGTATGATTGCAGGCTAGAACAATTTGCTGAATCATCGTAATTGCACACATAAGCAAAAAACTATAGAATAATGACAACATAATCAAATAAATAAAACCGTCCCAATCCTTTAGTGTCATTCCATATATTATTAATCCATAAGGTAAACAGTAAATAATTCTCCAGATATTCTTCATGTTGCATTTACTCCCTATCATTTCATGACATCAAGTACACCGTAATATGTTTCTATTGTGCTTTTATCTGCAATCATATCTTCAGAAAAATCCTCTGGCGCATATCTTAATAAATAATAATCCATGTCATGATAAATATAATAAATATTACGTAGAGCGCCAACACTATGAGACTCTTTTATTTCATTGTAGTAACCAATGAGCTTCTGTATTTCTGCTGAAAAATCTGCGTTATTAATAGTTTCCTGTAACGCTTGAAGTTTTTCTATATAGGCATCTGCATTGTACTCTTTTGATGTTACTACTGGTTCTCCATACTTTTCCCCATACTCAGTTTCATCCATTTCATGGTAGGTTGCCTCTTTTTCATCAGGATCATAAGCATATCCTATCAAAACTTCTTCACCAGTTTCATCATATAAGTTCCAAATTAATGCATCAGGGTCTTCGTACTTTTCAAATTCTCCGTCATAAACATATTCCTGTTCTAGAGATAGATTTTGCGCAGCAATCCAACTTGTTAAATCCGATATTTCCTCATCAGTCATTCCTTCTAAACACTTTTTCCTTATAGTAAGTACTTTGTCTTTTGAAGGTATCAATGAATCATTTTTTTCTTCAGTTGTTAATTCTTTTTCTTCTGAGGTTGTAGGAGTGGATTCAACTTTATTTAAACCACAGCCTTGTAGTATGATTACACTTGCCAAGATAAGTATAATTGTCTTTTTCATTTTCTCTATTCCTCTTAGTGCTTATCTAATTGAGATAGTAACTGTAGATTAGCCCTCTCATACTCATTAAAAACAGAATCGTCAAAATCTTCAGCTTCTACAGTTGGCACATACCATAGCTGCCCCATAAAGAAATCATATAAATCTAGGTCTGTAAAAATGTATCCATGTCGAGCATATATTTCATTTTTAGCTATGTTAATAATAATCCATGGAGCATCTGAAAAATCAGAAGTATCATAATATCTCTTATCTGTATCGTAAATAGGATAACAATATACGGCTATATCGGTGCATTCACGAACCTGCTCCATATATGCAATATAATCCTTATAAAAGAAACAGCTATCTCTAAATTGTGCTCTTTTTTCCAGCTCCTCATGTATCTGATCGTCATCCCAATCTTCACTGTATTTCTTCAAATTATAAGGATTTTTATTAGATTCATCTAATCTAATAAAATCATAACTTCCATAAATCCCATAACCAACCACATTACTATCAGGCATTACATAATCTTTAACTTCAACATGTATTTTTTCATCTGCCAAAGAAATGATAAGAGTTCCACTTCCATCCCAACCATCATCAGTATAATAATAGCTACATTGACCGTCTACTATCGTTCCAGATATGTTTTCAATTTCAGCATCACGACCACTTAATGACTGACGAGTATAAATATTGCCTTCAAGATTGTTTCCATCGCTTATTTTTATATCAAGACATGCTCCAGAATCTCTTAATGGTGCACCATCTAACGTCCAACTACCTTCATAGTTCGAATAATCTTCTGGAGAAATCGTATAATTTTCTTCATCCTCATTAGCTTCTATGTCAATATTATCTGTAGACTGAGTGATTTGTTCTTCAGAATTTTGTGTTGTAGGCTCTTCGCTTTTTGCACATCCTACAAGTCCAATAATAGAAGTTAGTGATAACACCATCATTATTTGCTTTACATATCTAGTCTTCAATTTCAACTAATCCGTCCTTATTCTTTGTTAGTATTGTATCTTCAAACACAGCCACTTTCGCTGTGTCATCAGCAAGCTTTGTTATTTCATCTGTGTTAATGAGATTGATTTTATAAAACTCATCTTCCCCTTGAACCGAAGCACCAATATATGCATAAGACTTATTCCAACCCCATACTTCAACCATATCTGCTTCTAACTGATTAATGTCAGCTATAGTATGTCCTTCATAAATCACCTTTTCGTTGGCTTCATCTGTCTCAACAGCAGGTGTTTCCTTGACTATCTCAACTTCATCTGCATTCACCTTCTGAGGCTTATCCGGTGTTGAAATATCATATACTTCATATTGGTCTTCATTATCTGTAGCCGCAACTAAATAATGGCCTGATGTAATAATCGAATGTACCTGATTATCAAAGCTCATCAATTCATCGAATTCATCAGTATTCTCATCATAAACAAACAGTCCAAATCCATTTGAATCTGCTTCGTCACATTCCAATGTATAAATGGTTCCTTCACACACTACAAAATCATATGGATTAATAAGATTTTCAGTTACAACCACATTAGAATCGGTCTTCTGATCATATTTCCATAGTTTCTTATCAGCAAAATAATAGATTCCAGTGCTATCTTCCTTTGCCCAATAATAAGATATCGCCGGAATGGTAACTTGTTGTTTTTCAATTTTTACTTCTGGTAATTCTTTTATATTTTCTGGTACGTCATTTTTTGATGTACTACACCCACAAAATACAGATATTACAAGTGTCATAATAGCTGTATTTTTTATTAATCTTCTTCTCATTATTTCTCCCAATTTTTCATTCATAAAATTTTGCGCAGTATACTATTTTAGTGTAAAATTGGGCTGATGTCTATTAATTATAACTTTATTAAAGAAAAGACTCTCTACCAAAAATGGATAGCCCTATTTTCTTATACTAAAAGAGCGCGAGACAGGACTCGAATATTGGGCGTATTCGAAAACACTAGTAAAAAGGAGGCTTGCAGGACTGTCATTTTTATCTGTACCCTTTTTGTACCACTATATCGAATCCTTATATAAAGGTATTATCAATAATAATTTAGTCCAAACAAACAATATCTTTTGTACGTCAAAATCTTTTAATTTAACTTGCTAAGCAAAATTAGAAATCTTTGGAGAGCATTCAGTGCTCTCCTCTTTTTTTGCATTTCATATAGTTATCAATCTCCCAATCAAGTATAATTGAACTCAACAAATCGGGAGTTATAGAGGTGACCATGATATTAAGGATAACCAGTTATAGTGATTTGGATAAAAGAAAGCTGATGGACATTTATGCCGAAAGCAACCTTGAAAATACAGAATACTTTTATCCGGATGAAACAGATAAGAAAGCAGCTCTCAACAAAGTTGAGTCTGGATTTCTGGATTTCTTAAAAGAGGAGTTTTTTAAGCAGACTAAAGCTACTTATTGGGTCTTTGAGAAAGATGGGATGTGGGTCTGTGCGTTAAGAACCTGTGAAATACAACCCGGACTGTATTATCTTGAGGCACTTGAAACGAACCCGGGCTGCAGGAAAAACGGATATGGATCTTTTCTTTTGTCAGGTGTCTTAGAAATCATGAAAGCAGATGGATCATTCCGGCTTTGCGATTGTGTCAGCAAGAAGAATACCGCATCTTTAAAAACGCATGAAAAATGCGGCTTTCAAATAGTTTCAGAAGAAGGATACGATTATCTGAACGATGAAGCGGATAAGCATGATTTTGGATTAGAATTTAGGTATTTGGGAGAATGACAACTTCAAATTTGTCTGACTAAGCAAACATATAAAAAGGAGCTGGTTTTAGCTCCTTTAATTTTGCCTACTATTTCCAGTACTAAATGCAATAGAGTATATAGTTTTGCTTTTACCTTTGAAAACTTGCATTAAGTTTACGAAATTTGCATTTACATAAGAAAGTTACTTATTGTATTATTTTGCTGTAAAATATATTACAAATTCTTTCGGTTAGAATTTGTAGATTCATACTATCCATGCTTATTGTAACTGAAATTAAACTATTTATATTTTATATATGAGGACAATAAATAATGAAGAAACAATTAACGATATTACTTGTAACCACGTTATCATTTTCATTGTTCACTGCATGTGATGGAAAAGAGGATGATTTTTCAGATAATATTCCAATCATTAATAGTTGCTCTTTTTATGGGAATAGCGACGGAAATGATTCTTCTCAAACAATTCCTTTTTCGTCCACTCACAAGATGAAATATACATTAAATGATTGCTATAAAAGAAATGATTATTATGAAGCTGTTTTTCGCTCTTATGATAATATTGTAGGATGTAGTGAATATTATGAAATAGAGCAAGTAAACTATACTTTTGATGAGTTGATGGAAAATAGGCCTGAACACTATCATTTCATTGTTATGGATACAGAAGGTCCTTGTTTGCCAGATTTTAACAATGATTGCAGCACGCTAGTTTTTGATGTTGAAACTGGAGATTATTGGGCTGGTACAGATAGTCAGAGTTTAAATATTTATGGTAAATGCCAAAACAAAGACTATGATGCTGACTCACAATTGATAAGTTACGTGGAAGGATACTGGGAATTTCCAAAATATGATAATTTCTACGAATATCTGGCATCAATGGATTGGTTAAGAGAGAGCGCAAAAGACATTGATAAATTATAGCCATGAGTATAGTTATTAAAAAGTCATTGATTATCCCCCTCGTAATTACTGATATCAACGTGAGCCATCAGCATCACCTAGTATTTTTAAAAATATTATGAAACTAAAAAGGAACATTTTAGTCAAGTGGTACATAATTCCACTCAGCATCTGGGTCATATGGTAATGTTTCCACCGGTGACGAAGAACTTACTATGTACTCTTCAGATGCTTCCTCTAGTGAATCATCTAATGCCTCCTCTTTTTCTTTCTCAAGAGCTTCATCAGGTTTTTGAATCTCTTCTGTCATATCATTTGAAGCATCTTCTATCTTAGCAGACTCTTTACTAGATGAGCAGCCAACTAAAACTGAAAAACTTAACGCACAGATTATCACTACAATATTTCGCTTCATAATGGAATCACCTCCGCTAGTACAAAAACAATTGACACTATGCTTTGCATTAAATATATTTCAGAAATCATCTAATTGCAACCGTTTCACAAAAGTAATTCAAATTTCTAGCTATTGTTTATAGTATTCTTCACTTAAGAACACCATGATTTTTCCAAATACTAATGGATTATTTTCGCATATTCGAATTATCTTTCAAAATCAAGAGTTTTCTTTTTTGCTTCAGCTCTTTCTTTTTCTTTTCCCGCAATATCCTTTTTGATTCTCTCTAGCTTCTCAAGCGTACTTTCTTTTACCTCAGGCTTTTTATATCTCTCCCACCATTTCTTAAACTGCCTGAACGCTCCAGAAACAATTCGACCTAGTGCCGTTTTAGGCTTTTCCAACATCGCATACCTCATGAATTCTTTTTTCATTTCTGTGTCAGCAACTTTATCTATTGCCTCAGCAACCACCTTGTCTGTTTCTACCATTACTGCCTTTTGTTCTTCGATAAGACTATCTCGCTGAACCTCTAGCTCATCAACTTGTGCCTGAAGCTTTTCGTATTGCTGTTGCTTACACCTGATATAGAACTCCTTTGACATATCATTGTTACGACCTTTTTCCTTAGGTTTCAGTTTTTCGTCTCCAAAAATCTCTGGATGATTTTTTATTAATCCTTCAGCATGATCATGCAAAATATCTTGTATTTCCTCCAATCGTTCTTTATTGAAAACTTTTGTTTTAGCTACTTGCTTCTTCATTCCTCTTTGATAACCTGTAGCTATAGGAACTCCTATAACTTGCATATGTGGTGACTTCTCATCAAGGTGCATAACAGCAGACGCCACTTTGAATTCAGGAACTGTAGCTTTGAATACTTCCAGTTGCTCCTTCAAAAGTGGCGTCATGGCTTTCCATTGTTCAATTGATTTATCTTTCCAAAATTCCATATCTCCGATTTGCAATATAACCTCAGCTGCAACATCGTTCTTTTTATTATCGGAAACATATTTCAAATAATCCTTAATTTTTCTATCCGCTCTCTTACCTTCATTGTACTCCTTCAACACTTCTGAGAATTCTTCTTTATAAATTTTTTTCACATCATCTAGGATGCTGGTACCGCTTCCCTCAACAATTTCAATCAGATCGACATTGTATTCTGTTTGCTTAGTGTATAGCCTCAAATTATGTTTACTAGCTGCCGTGATTGAATGTGTTGTGGTAAGGGCATGGTCTTTATTCGACAAATGACATGAACAAGATATCATGTAAATCACTCCTTTCATTTGGCGGGCAAGCCGTCGGCAGACCCCTCGGAGAGCCCCCAGATAATGATACGCAGTGTCATTATCTCTAGGGGGTTACCCATAACGACACGTTATGCGGTAACTCGCTTCGCTCGTCAGGCTATCGCTGCCTTCAATTCTTCTTGATTACTTTTCCCTAGCTTGTCTCGTATTGATTCATTTGGAAAGACAAGTCTATAACTTTTTTCAAGAATTCGATTTTTGATTCTCTCATCATAGCTTGTATTTTCCAATGCAGTGTTACTTGTAAAAATTGTAATCAGATTGTTCATATACCTTGTATTAATGATTTGATAAAATCTTTCCTCAATCCATTCTTTAGGTGTCTCAGTATCAAAATCATCAATTATCAAAACTTCTGCTCTCGCTAATTCCTCCAACAACTGTTGCTCTGTATATTCATAACTTTTATTCCAAGTAGCTTTTAGTTCATTGATAATCTGAATTGATGTAGCAAACTTCACTGAACAATTCTTGGTTTCAATTAATTCATTAGCCAGAGAAATTGCAAATCTGGTTTTACCACATCCTTTGGTTGGTGAATAAAGATAAAAACCTTTTCCAAACTTTTTCATATCTTCAAAGTTATCCATCCACCAATTGGCAGCCTTTAGATTCTTTTCAACTATGATTCTAGATTCTTGAGATTCATAGATATCTTCACGGTAATTAGCAAGTCTCATTGCCTTAAACCCATAAGGTATGTTGGCAAACTCAATTCTATTTTTCTTAATCTGCTTCTGCCTAATACCGCAAGAACACTCCCTAGTAAATGGACGCCCTTGTTCATCCTCATAATACTCAAAGCCAGTGCCTTTACATATTGGACAAACCTTAGAATCCATATAAATCAAGTTCTGATTTTGTCCAGCTGCTCTCTCTTTTAGAGCCATTAACTCCTGTTCCATTAGATTTTGAATTTCCATTTTGACTATCCCCCTTTACATATTTTTGTTTTTTATATTCTTTAGTTTTATATTTATTAGTATTATATTGTTGGTGTTTTTCCGTATGCGGTTTATCCGTGGGCGGATTTACCGCTGACGGATTTTCCACTTGCGGTACAACTGCTGGTATTTCATTGACCTCCACAATCAAGTCTCCAAAAACTCCATTTTCACTTCTCGCTTGATAACGTGTAAGATATCCCATCTTTTCAAGTTTCCTTAGACCTGTTTTAATCTTATCTCTACCATCTGGTAGTATCGCAGCCAACCCACTTATTGAAAAATCCCAATTGTCAGGAAGCCCCAACAATGTTACCAATAAACCTCTTTCTTTTAATGGCAATTCTTTATCCCTTAATATTCCATTACTCACCATCGTGAAATTGCCTTGAGTCTTATTCTTTAAAACTGGCAATTACTGATTCCCCCTTTCACTCTGAAGATTATCTAGTAATGAAGCAACCTTTCGCTGTTCACTAGGATAAAGATGACCATAAGTGTTTAATGTTACTTTTATATCCTTATGACCTAATCTTTCTTTTATTATCAATGGCTGTACGCCTTGATGAATTAAATATGCACAATGACTGTGTCGCAGATCATGAACTCTGATATTCTTGACTCCTGCCTTTTGAATATGCCTTTTCATTAACATCTGTAAGGCTCTATCACTTATTGCAAACAATCTTTCATCACTAGGGAACCGATATAGTTTTTCAAGATAGATTTGTATCTCCTTTACCAAGAATGTTGGCAAGTCTATTGTTCGTATCGAGTTCTTTGTCTTCGGACTTGTAATGATATCCTCACCTTCAATCCTGTAGAACGTCTTATTAATGTTAAGCTTCTGTAACGCTAAATCAATGTCATTCATTGTCAACGCTAAGAGCTCACCCTCTCTTATTCCTGTCCAAAATAGAATCTCAAACATCAAATGATGCATTGAACCAATTTCAAATGTATCTATGAATTTTGAGTATTCCTCTATTGTCCAGAAATTTAAACTTCTATCATCTGAGTTTCCCATCTTCTTAACTCGTTTACACGGATTATCTTTCAACCCATAAATTCTTTCTGCATGTGTAAACAATGCCGTTAATTGATTCTGTAGCATCCTTAGATACGATGCAGAGAAGTTATTGCTTGATTGAACCTCATTTTGCCAAGCAATGATATCAGCTGCTGTTATTTCATTCATTGGCTTCTCTCCAAAGAATGGAATAAGATAAGCCTGAATCATATACTCCTTATTCTTTTTTGACCTAGCCTTGAGTTCATTTGCCTTGTCACTAAAGTAGATTGTTACAAAGTTCTTTAGTTTCATTGACATATCCGCCCTAGCCGCTAGTTTAAATTCAGCTTCATAATCTAGTGCTTGTTTCTTTGTTTTGAATTTTCGCTTGTGTTTTCTTTTATTGGCACCTGTCCAATCTGTGTAATGAAAGGAACTGGACCAAGTACCATCTTTCTCTTTGTATGCTGGCATCCAAACCTCCTTTACATTGCTATTACTTCGGTCTTATAACCGTAGAATTTTGTTTCCCAATAAGCTTTAGGTACCTTACCAGAAACTACTATAAACCCTTTATTTGCTAACTCATCATTCAAAGATCTGATAATCTTATACGCATGACCTCTAGATACTCCAAGCTCTTTTGAAACTTCATCTACACCAATCATGTAATTAGATTTCATTCATTTCGCCCTCCTTATTAAATATTTAATATCGATATTAGTTTTCTTGTATTTAATCATATTATTTGTATTTTAATATGTCAATACCTAAATATTAGATTCTTAATATTTTTTATTTAATAATATTAAAATTTAAATTACTGTGCTAAAATATCAATTAGCAAATAGTTAATGAAGATTATGAAGGGATTATTGCTATGAGAATTTCACATTATTTAGAAATTAATCAAAAGATGAAGGCCTTACGGCAAAATGCCAATATATCTCAAAAGGATATGGCTGCTAAGCTGGAGCTTTCAGTTCCAAGCTATTCAAATTATGAAAATGGCTATAGTGAGCCTCCAATGGAGATAATTGAATCATTTTGTGAGATTATAGGAATAACTATAGATTCATTCTTTGGTTTCAATACACCTACTAAACCTAACTCACAAATTAGTACATATGCAGATTTATTGCTTGTTCTTAATAAGATGAAATCAAAAGAAATCCCTATAGACATACATGTCGGTGTAAATAAAGAAACACAGACTCTCACTTCTACTCTTACAATAGAGAGTCCTCAAGTAGCTTCACTTTTAAATGGCTGGAAAGACTTAGATGATAAGTTAGCAAGAGATGCTATAGATTCAGATGAATATAATATCTGGTTCGAAGATTTATTACATACATTCAGAGTTCCAATTGAAAATAATTAATATTTTAAGCACATTCTTTATATTTAGAATGTGCTTTTTTGGTACCTTTATAGGCAAAAAAGGTACCAAAAAGGTACCACGCACTTATTTTATGATTGCTATTTAATATATTTTTACATGAAAAAAGGCTCCCGAGGAAATCCTCGGAAGCCTTGATTTTACTATTTGGGTTGGGCTGTTCGCTCTCGATTATTCGATGATTGTAGCAACACGACCAGAACCTACTGTTCTACCACCCTCACGGATAGCGAATGTAAGACCCTGCTCCATAGCGATTGGGTGGATGAGCTCGATTGTCATCTCTACGTTATCGCCAGGCATGCACATCTCTGTACCTGCTGGAAGCTCGCAAACACCTGTAACGTCTGTTGTTCTGAAGTAGAACTGTGGACGATAGTTGTTGAAGAATGGAGTATGACGACCACCTTCATCCTTTGTAAGAACGTAAACCTGAGCTGTGAACTTTGTGTGGCATGTTACAGTACCTGGCTTAGCAAGTACCTGTCCACGCTGGATCTGGTCACGGTTAACACCACGAAGAAGTGCACCGATGTTATCACCAGCCTGAGCCTCGTCAAGAAGCTTACGGAACATCTCGATACCAGTTACAACAGTCTTCTGTGTATCTTCCTTGATACCGATGATTTCAAGCTCGTCGTTAAGGTGAAGAACACCACGCTCTACTCTACCTGTAGCAACAGTACCACGACCTGTGATTGTGAATACGTCCTCTACTGGCATAAGGAATGGCTTGTCTGTCTCACGCTGTGGATCTGGAATGTAAGAATCTACAGTGTCCATGAGCTCCATGATCTTGTCGCCCCACTCACCGTTTGGATCCTCAAGAGCCTTAAGAGCTGATCCCTTAACGATTGGGCAATCGTTGAAGTCATACTCCTCAAGCTGCTCTGTAACTTCCATCTCTACGAGCTCGATAAGCTCCTCATCATCAACCATATCACACTTGTTAAGGAATACAACGATGTAAGGTACACCTACCTGACGAGAAAGAAGGATGTGCTCCTTTGTCTGAGCCATAACACCGTCAGTTGCAGCAACTACAAGGATAGCGCCGTCCATCTGAGCAGCACCTGTGATCATGTTCTTTACATAATCAGCATGGCCTGGGCAGTCAACGTGTGCATAGTGTCTCTTCTCTGTCTGATACTCAACGTGAGCTGTAGAGATTGTGATACCTCTTTCTCTCTCCTCTGGAGCCTTATCGATGTTCTCGAAATCTACCTTTGCGTTACCAGATACACGCTCAGCAAGTACCTTTGTGATAGCTGCTGTAAGAGTTGTTTTACCGTGATCTACGTGTCCGATAGTACCGATGTTACAATGTGGTTTGGTTCTGTCAAAATGCTCTTTTGCCATTTTTAAAAATCCTCCTTAAGATAATGCCCTTCAATGGGCTGTTTAGTTCTAAACTCTCGATATTTCCGATTATAATGGAAATATCGAGATTTTTCAACTATCTAGTATTTTTCTAAATTATTTAGCGTGATTAGAGATAATCTGCTCCTGAACGTTCTTTGGAACTGCCTCATACTTCTCGAAGAACATTGAGTAGTTACCACGACCCTGAGTAGATGAACGAAGCTCTGTAGAGTATCCGAACATCTCTGCAAGTGGAACAAGTGCTCTAACGATCTTTCCGCCGCCAAGATCATCCATAGACTGAATCTGACCTCTCTTAGCGTTAAGAGATCCGATTACATCACCCATGTACTCCTCTGGCATAGTAACTTCAACCTTCATGATAGGCTCAAGAAGAACTGGAGCTGCCTTAGCCATAGCTTCCTTGAAGCACATTGAACCAGCAATGTGGAATGCCATTTCTGATGAATCGACTTCATGGTAAGAACCATCGTAAACGTCTGCTTCTACACCAAGAACAGGGAATCCGCAAAGGATACCAGCCTTAGCTGCTTCCTCGATACCCTCACCAACAGATGGGATGTATTCCTTAGGAATAGCACCACCAACTACTGAAGACTTAAATCTGAATGTCTCCTCAGCGTTAGCATCCATTGGAGTAAATCTAACCTTACAGTGACCGTACTGTCCACGACCACCTGACTGCTTAGCATACTTGTATTCCTGATCAACAGGCTTTGTAAATGTTTCCTTGTATGCAACCTGAGGTGCACCAACGTTAGCCTCAACCTTGAACTCTCTAAGAAGACGATCAACAATGATCTCAAGGTGAAGCTCACCCATACCAGCGATGATTGTCTGGCCTGTCTCCTGGTCAGTATGCTGACGGAATGTTGGATCCTCTTCAGCAAGCTTTGCAAGAGCCTCGCCCATCTTCTGCTGTCCAGCCTTAGTCTTAGGCTCGATAGCAAGCTCGATAACTGGCTCAGGGAATTCCATAGACTCGAGGATTACTGGGTGCTGCTCGTCGCAGATTGTATCACCAGTTGTTGTAACCTTAAGACCTACAACAGCTGCGATATCACCAGAGTAAACCTTGTCTAACTCTGTACGCTTGTTAGCGTGCATCTGAAGAATACGACCTACACGCTCCTTCTTATCCTTTGTAGCGTTAAGGCAGTATGAACCTGAGTTCAATGTACCTGAATATACACGGATGAAAGCGAGCTTTCCAACGAATGGATCAGCCATAATCTTGAATGCTAAAGCTGCGAATGGCTCATCATCTGATGAGTGCTTCTCAACTGGGTTGCCATCCATATCTACACCCTGGATAGCTGGTACGTCTGTAGGAGCTGGCATGAACTCAAGGATTGCATCAAGAAGCTTCTGAACACCCTTGTTTCTATAAGCAGATCCACAGCATACTGGGATAGCCTTACACTCGCAAGTACCCTTACGAAGTGCTGCCTTAAGAGCATCTACAGATGGCTCTTCGCCCTCAAGATACTCCATCATAAGATCATCATCTAACTCACAGATCTTCTCAACAAGCTCTGTGTGATAAAGCTCAGCATCCTCTGCCATATCAGCTGGGATGTCTGTGATAGAAATATCATCACCCTTATCATCGTTATAGATGTATGCCTTCATCTCGAAAAGATCGATGATTCCCTTGAAATCATCTTCCTTACCGATTGGAAGCTGAAGAACGATAGCGTTCTTCTTAAGTCTGTCACGGATCTGATCAACAGCTCCGTAGAAGTTTGCACCAAGGATATCCATCTTATTGATGAAAGCCATTCTTGGTACGTTATATGTGTCAGCCTGTCTCCAAACATTCTCTGACTGTGGCTCAACGCCACCCTTTGCACAGAAGACACCAACGGCGCCATCAAGTACACGAAGGGAACGCTCAACCTCAACAGTGAAATCTACGTGGCCTGGTGTATCAATGATATTGATACGGTGCTCAAGAGCACCCTTCTTAGGCTTGCAGTTTTCCTGCTCAGTCCAGTGACATGTTGTAGCAGCTGAAGTGATTGTGATACCTCTCTCAGCTTCCTGCTCCATCCAGTCCATGGTTGCAGTACCTTCGTGAGTATCACCAATCTTGTAATTTACGCCAGTATAGTAAAGAATACGCTCTGTAAGTGTAGTCTTTCCGGCATCGATATGAGCCATAATACCGATATTTCTGGTACGCTCAAGTGGATATTCTCTTCCTGCCACTGTTCGTCCCTCCTATTAGAATCTGTAATGAGCAAATGCCTTATTAGCTTCTGCCATTCTATGCATTTCTTCTTTTCTCTTAACAGCTGAACCTGTGTTGCCAGCTGCATCCATGATCTCGTTTGCAAGACGCTCTTCCATTGTCTTCTCTGTACGTGAACGTGAGAACATTGTGAGCCATCTAAGGCCAAGGGCCTGACGACGATCTGGTCTTACTTCGATAGGTACCTGATATGTAGCACCACCGATACGTCTAGCCTTTACCTCAAGTACAGGCATAACGTTGTTCATAGCTTCTTCGAAAACCTCAAGTGCAGGCTTTCCAGTCTTTTCTGCGACTCTGTCAAATGCACCATATACAATCTTCTGAGCTACACCCTTCTTACCATCAAGCATGATGTTGTTGATAAGCTTTGTAACTACCTTGCTGTTGTATATAGGATCTGCCAAAACGTCTCTCTTTTGAGTATGTCCTTTTCTTGGCACGATACTTCCCTCCTTAACTAAAATTTGTTAGATCAACGGTACTCACATTTAATTACTATGTGTCCATGCAGTATTTATTTCTAAGTAAAATAGATACAACATTAACCAAAGTGAATGTGAATTACAACTAAATTATCCTAAGATTTATTTTGCGTCCTTAGGTCTCTTAGCGCCGTACTTTGAACGTCCCTGCTTGCGGTTAGCAACGCCGGCTGTATCAAGTGTACCTCTGATTACGTGATAACGTGTACCTGGTAAATCCTTAACACGACCACCACGAATCAAAACAACGCTATGCTCCTGAAGATTGTGACCCTCGCCTGGAATGTATGAAGTTACTTCGATTCCGTTTGAAAGACGAACTCTGGCAATCTTTCTAAGAGCTGAGTTAGGCTTCTTAGGTGTAGCTGTCTTAACAGCTGTACATACACCACGCTTCTGTGGTGAAGAAGTGTTTGTAGGCTTCTTCTGAAGAGAGTTATAACCTCTCTGAAGTGCTGGTGCTGTAGACTTCTTTACAGATGTCTGACGACCTTTTCTAACTAGCTGGTTGAATGTTGGCATTCTTTTTACCTCCTAATTTATTTCTTCGCATGCTTAAATATAGGCATAGTTATCCTATTAGCGCATGCTAGAACATTATATTTCCTTAAAATCATAATGTCAACCCTAAAAATGTGAAAAAACTAGGGTCATTTCTGACCCTAGTCCATCAATTTCAATATAAAATTTCGAGATTACTCTTCAATTTCTACTAACTCATCTGATACTAATTCATCAGACTCACCAGTCATATCTTCAAAATCCTCTGGAATCTCAACATTAGCTAAATCGTTGTCTGTTGAAAGAGGGATATTTGAGTATCTCTTCATACCTGTACCAGCAGGGATTAAGCGACCGATGATAACGTTCTCTTTAAGACCGTTAAGTGGATCAACCTTACCCTTGATAGCTGCATCAGTAAGAACCTTTGTTGTCTCCTGGAATGAAGCTGCTGAAAGGAATGAGTTTGTAGCAAGTGCTGCCTTTGTGATACCAAGAAGCTCCTGTGTACCTGTTGCAATCTCCTTGCCCTCTGCTTCCATCTGCTCGTTTGCTTCCTCAAAATCAAGCCAATCAACAAGTGAACCTGGCATGAAGCCTGTATCACCTGCTTCGTCGATTCTGATTCTCTTAAGCATCTGACGGCAAAGTACTTCAATATGCTTATCGTTGATATCAACACCCTGTAAGCGGTATACACGCTGAACTTCACGGATGAGGTAATCCTGAACAGCTGCCTTACCCTTGATAGCAAGGATATCGTGTGGGTTTACAGAACCTTCTGTAAGCTCATCACCAGCCTCAAGCTCCTGACCTGAAAGAACCTTGATACGTGATCCGTAAGGGATGAGATATTTCTCAACATCGCCTGTAGAAGAGTTTGTTACAACAACTTCTCTCTTCTTTGTCTTAGAGTCCTCTTCAATAGTGACTGTACCAGCAATCTCTGTAATGATAGCAAGTCCCTTAGGCTTTCTAGCCTCGAAAAGCTCCTCTACACGAGGAAGACCCTGTGTAATATCGTTACCAGCAACACCACCAGTATGGAATGTTCTCATGGTAAGCTGTGTACCTGGCTCACCGATTGACTGTGCAGCGATGATACCGATTGCTTCGCCGACCTGAACGGCACGACCTGAAGCCATGTTAGCACCATAACACTTAGCACAAACACCAACGTGTGAACGGCAGTTAAGTACGTTTCTAATCTTAACCTTCTTGATTGGCTCGCCCTTATCATCAACACCACGCTCAATGATTGCAGCTGCACGCTTAGGTGTAATCATGTGATTAGCCTTAACAATCATCTCGCCCTTAGCATCGTAGATAGAGTAGCAAGAGAATCTACCTGTAATACGGTCCTTAAGAGACTCAATCTCCTCACGACCATCCATGAATGCGTATACCCACATACCTGGAATCTCACGGTCTGTTCCAGCAACACAGTCAGACTCACGGATAATAAGCTCCTGAGCAACGTCAACCATTCGACGTGTCAAGTATCCAGAATCGGCTGTACGAAGAGCTGTATCTGAAAGACCCTTACGAGCACCATGAGCTGACATGAAGTACTCAAGTACGTCAAGACCCTCACGGAAGTTAGACTTAATAGGAAGCTCGATAGTCTTACCTGTTGTATCAGCCATCAAACCACGCATACCTGCGAGCTGCTTGATCTGCTTTTCAGAACCACGGGCACCTGAGTCAGCCATCATGAAGATGTTGTTGTACTTATCAAGACCATCAAGAAGGTCTCTAGTAAGCTGATCATCAGTCTCTTTCCATGTATCTACAACTTCACGGTAACGCTCTTCCTCAGTAATAAGACCTCTCTTGTACTGACGAGTAATCTTATCAACTGTCTCTTCAGCCTGTGCAATAAGCTCTGGCTTCTGAGGTGGAACTGTCATATCTGAAATTGAAACTGTCATGGCAGCAATTGTTGAGTAGTGGTAACCCATAGCCTTGATATCATCAAGAACTTCTGCTGTCTTTGTAGCTCCATGTGTATTAATAACTTTTTCAAGAATCTGCTTTAACTGCTTCTTACCAACGTGGAAGTCTACCTCAGGAACAAGCTCGTTTTCAGGATTTGTACGATCTACGTAACCAAGATCCTGTGGAATGATCTCGTTGAAGAGAAGTCTACCAAGTGTAGATGAAACTCTACCAGTTACAACTGTACCATCTGGACGTGTCTTAGATACGTTAACAGTGATACGTGCATGCATTGTAAGAGCATCATTCTCGTAAGCAAGGATTGCTTCGTTAAGGTTCTTAAATGCCTTACCTTCACCAAGCTCTTCACGGCTATCGCCTACTGTAGTACCACGCTCCTGTGTAAGGTAGTAGATACCGAGTACCATATCCTGTGAAGGAACGGCAACAGGACCACCGTCTGAAGGCTTCAAGAGGTTGTTAGGTGAGAGAAGCATGAATCTACACTCAGCCTGTGCCTCCTGAGTAAGTGGAAGGTGAACAGCCATCTGGTCACCGTCGAAATCGGCGTTGAAAGCTGTACATACAAGTGGATGAAGCTTGATAGCTCTACCTTCTACAAGGATTGGCTCGAAAGCCTGAATACCAAGTCGGTGAAGTGTAGGAGCACGGTTAAGCATAACTGGATGCTCTTTAATGACATCTTCAAGGATGTCCCAAACCTCTGGCTCAAACTTCTCAACCATCTTCTTAGCATATTTAATGTTGTGGGCCATGCCATTACCAACGAGCTCCTTCATAACGAAAGGCTTGAAGAGCTCAAGTGCCATCTCCTTTGGAAGACCACACTGGTAAATCTTAAGTTCTGGTCCAACGACGATAACTGAACGTCCTGAGTAGTCAACACGCTTACCAAGGAGGTTCTGTCTGAATCGTCCTGACTTACCCTTAAGCATGTCTGAAAGTGACTTAAGAGGTCTGTTACCAGGACCTGTAACAGGACGACCACGTCTACCGTTATCGATAAGAGCATCAACAGCTTCCTGAAGCATTCTCTTCTCGTTACGAACGATGATATCAGGAGCACCAAGCTCTAACAATCTACGGAGACGGTTATTTCTATTAATAATACGACGATATAAATCGTTCAAATCAGATGTAGCGAAACGGCCACCATCAAGCTGTACCATAGGACGAAGATCTGGTGGAATAACAGGGATAACTGTCATAATCATCCAATCTGGTCTGTTTCCTGACTCGCGGAATGCCTCAACAACCTCAAGTCTCTTAATGATACGTGAACGCTTCTGGCCTGTAGCGCTGTCTAATTCAATCTGAAGCTTTGTAGCCTCTTCATCGAGATCGATATCTCTAAGAAGCTCCTGGATAGCCTCAGCACCCATTCCTACTCTGAAGCCGTTACCATACTGCTCTCTAGCTTCCTGGTACTCAGCCTCTGTAAGAACCTGCTTATACATAAGAGCTGTCTCACCTGCATCAAGTACGATGTATGATGCAAAGTAGAGAACCTTCTCTAATGTCTTTGGTGAAAGATCAAGAATAAGTCCCATACGTGAAGGAATACCCTTGAAATACCAAATATGTGAAACTGGTGCAGCGAGCTCGATGTGACCCATACGCTCACGACGAACTGATGCCTTTGTGATTTCAACACCACAACGATCACAAACTACACCCTTATAACGAATTTTCTTGTACTTTCCGCAGTGACATTCCCAGTCCTTGCTAGGTCCAAAAATCTTCTCGCAGAAAAGACCGTCCTTTTCAGGCTTCAGTGTACGATAATTGATTGTCTCAGGCTTTTTAACCTCGCCACGAGACCACTGTCTGATCTTCTCAGGTGATGCCAATCCAATCTGTATTGCGTCAAATGCTATTGGTTGATATGTCGCTTCTTTATTCTCTGGCATTTTGTAGCTCCCTTCCTATTTATTCCTCATCAAAATCTGTTGGTATATCAGAAAAATCATCTTCTTCATCTTCGAACTGCTCTTCCTCGTCATCTACGAGTTCGCCTTCAGTATCAAACTTCTTTGTAGAAAAGCCTGCCTGTGCAAATGAGCTGTCATCCTCGAATGCGAAGTTTCTGTCGCTACCTGCGATAATTGCGTTGAGGTCAGTATTTCCATATTCACTTGTCTCCATGAGCTCAACCTCTTCGCGGTTCTCATCAAGAACACGAACGTCAAGACCAAGTGACTGTAATTCCTTAAGCAATACCTTGAATGACTCAGGGATGCCTGGCTCAGGGATGTTTTCACCCTTGATAATAGCCTCATATGTCTTAACACGTCCGATAACATCATCTGACTTCATTGTAAGGATTTCCTGAAGTGTATATGATGCACCATAAGCCTCGAGGGCCCAAACTTCCATCTCTCCGAAACGCTGTCCACCGAACTGTGCTTTACCACCGAGTGGCTGCTGTGTAACAAGAGAGTAAGGACCAGTTGAACGTGCGTGAATCTTATCATCTACAAGGTGGTGAAGTTTCAGGTAGTGCATGTGTCCGATTGTAACAGGACCATCAAATGGCTCACCTGTACGACCGTCACGAAGCTGAACCTTACCATCTCTAGAAATAGGAACACCCTTCCAAAGAGCTCTGTGAGCACGATTTGTAGATAAGTATTCCATAACATCATCACGAAGAATATCAACGTACTTGTCGTAGAATGTCTCCTCACCGTTCTCAGCCTCTTCCTTATCAAATGGCATATTTACATAGTCATTTGCAAGCTCAAGAGTATCCTGAATATCAATTTCCTTTGCACCATCAAATACTGGTGTTTCAATATCAAATCCAAGAGCCTTTGCAGCAAGTGAAAGGTGAATCTCAAGGACCTGACCAATGTTCATACGTGAAGGTACGCCCAATGGGTTAAGTACGATATCAAGTGGACGACCGTTTGGAAGATATGGCATATCTTCTACTGGAAGTACACGGGAAACTACACCCTTGTTACCGTGACGACCGGCCATCTTATCACCTACACCGATCTTTCTCTTCTGAGCGATGTAGATACGAACTGACTTATTAACACCTGGAGAAAGCTCATCGCCATTCTCACGTGTGAATACCTTAGCATCAACAACAATACCGTAAGCTCCGTGTGGTACACGAAGTGAAGTATCACGAACTTCTCTAGCCTTCTCACCGAAGATTGCAAGAAGAAGTCTCTCTTCTGGAGTACGCTCTGTCTCACCCTTTGGTGTAACCTTACCAACAAGGATATCACCGGCACGAACCTCAGCACCGATACGGATGATACCGCTCTCATCAAGATCCTTAAGAGCATCATCACCAACACCAGCTACATCACGAGTGATTTCTTCTGGTCCGAGCTTTGTATCACGAGCGTCAATCTCGTACTCTTCAATATGAATAGATGTATAAACATCATCCTGAACGAGGCGCTCTGAAAGAAGAACGGCATCCTCGTAGTTGTAACCTTCCCATGTCATGAAACCAATAAGTGGGTTCTTTCCAAGGGCAAGCTCACCATTCTTTGTAGAAGGACCATCAGCGATAACCTCGCCAGCCTCTACATGATCGCCCTTAAATACGATTGGGCGCTGGTTATAGCAGTTAGACTGGTTAGAACGTGTGAACTTGAAGAGTGTGTACTCATCTCTTGTTCCGTCCTCGTCAGCCTTAACAATAATTCTGTTTGTCTCAGACATCTCTACGATACCTGCGCGCTTAGCAACTACGCAGACACCTGAATCGACTGCTGTCTTTGGCTCCATACCTGTACCAACAACTGGTGCTTCTGTAGTAAGAAGTGGAACGGCCTGACGCTGCATGTTTGATCCCATGAGGGCACGAGTAGGGTCATCGTTCTGAAGGAATGGAATTGAAGCTGTAGCAACTGAGAACACCATCTTAGGAGATACGTCCATGTAATCAAATACTTTCTTGTCATACTCCTGTGTCTCCTCACGGAAACGACCAGATACATTCTTTCTCATGAAGTGGCCTTCTTCGTCAAGCTTGACGTTAGCCTGTGCTACATGATAATTATCCTCTTCGTCAGCTGTCATATATACAACCTCGTCAGTTACACGAGGATTCTCTGGGTCTGACTTATCAATACGTCTGTATGGCGCCTCAACAAAACCATACTCATTGATACGAGCATAGCTTGCAAGAGAGTTGATAAGACCGATGTTTGGTCCTTCAGGTGTCTCGATAGGACACATACGTCCATAGTGAGAATAGTGTACGTCTCGAACCTCGAAACCTGCACGGTCTCTTGAAAGACCACCAGGACCAAGTGCTGAAAGACGTCTCTTGTGTGTCAACTCAGAAAGTGGGTTATTCTGATCCATGAACTGTGACAACTGTGATGAACCAAAGAACTCTTTGATTGCAGCTGTAACAGGCTTGATGTTGATAAGGTTCTGAGGAGAAATATCCTCAAGGTCACGAGTAGTCATACGCTCGCGTACAACCTTCTCAAGACGTGATAAACCTATTCTATACTGGTTCTGTAATAACTCACCAACAGCACGAATACGACGGTTTCCAAGGTGATCGATATCATCATCCTTACCAATAGCGTACTCAAGGTGCATGTTATAGTTAATAGATGCAAAAATATCCTCAACAGTGATGTGCTTTGGAATAAGATCTGCTACTGAACGAGCGATTGCATCCTCGATATCTTCTTTTGTTGTGTTCTCTGAAAGAATTCTTTCAAGTACTGGATAGTAAACAAGCTCAGTAATACCAAGAGCCTTAGCATCACAATCAACAAACTTTGTGATGTCAACCATCATATTAGAAAGAACCTTTACATTACGAGTCTCAGTCTGGATGAATACATGAGTAACAGCTGCATTCTGGATATCATCAGCCATCTCAAGTGTAACCTTATCTCCAGCCTTTGCGATAATCTCACCTGTTGTTGTGTCGATAACGTCCTCAGCAAGAACATGTCCAGCAATACGATTTCTGAGCATGAGCTTCTTATTGAACTTATAACGACCAACCTTAGCAAGATCATAACGTCTTGGGTCAAAGAACATACCATGAATAAGTGACTCAGCACTATCCTTAGCAAGTGGCTCACCTGGACGAAGTCTACGATAGAGCTCTAAGAGACCTCCTTCGTAGCTACCCTGTGGGTTCTTTTCTGTGATAGCTGGATCCTTTGCAAATGTTGCAAGAATCTTTGGCTCCTCGCCAAATACATCGATGATTTCCTGGTTAGTTCCTAAGCCAAGAGCACGAATAAGAACTGTAACAGGTACCTTTCTGTTACGGTCTACACGAACATAGAAAACGTCATTGGAATCTGTCTCGTACTCAAGCCAAGCGCCACGGTTAGGGATTACAGTACATGAATATAACTCCTTACCGATTTTATCGTGGCCAATTGCATAGTAAATGCCTGGTGAACGAACAAGCTGTGATACAATAACACGCTCCGCTCCATTAATTACGAATGTGCCTGTATCTGTCATAAGTGGCAAGTCACCCATGAAGATTTCGTGCTCCTGCATATCGCCGGACTCCTTGTTAACAAGGCGCACTTTAACCTTTAAAGGCGCTGCGTATGTTGCATCTCTTTCTTTGCACTGTGGAATTGTGTACTTCACCTCGTCTTTACACAGTGTGAAGTCAACAAAATGCAATTCAAGCTGGTTTCCCCTATCTTGAATAGGTGAGATATCTGCAAATGCTTCCTTTAATCCGTCCTTAACGAACCAGTCGTAACTGTCCTTCTGGACCTCGATTAAATTAGGCATCTCAAGTACCTCTTTTTGTCTCGAGTAACTCATACGCAAGTTCTTTCCAGCTTTCACTGGACGTATTCTGTTTTTCTCCATTGACGTTCCACCTCTCATTTTATTTTTAATTTGGATAAATCTTTCATGAAAAAATGTGGCATATTTCCAGCCATGAAAAAAGGCATAGGAATGCACACTGCACCATAATAGTGCAAACTACATTCTATGCCAAAAACAATAGTAAAGTCAATACATTTTTTGTATTTATTTAAAAGCAAAAAATTGGCAGGTCATCATTGACCTGCCAATAGAAAATTCGTAACAATGATTACTTAAGAGTAACCTTTGCACCGATCTCCTCAAGCTGAGCCTTGATTGACTCTGCTGTAGCCTTATCAGCTGCTTCCTTGATAACCTTAGGAGCGCCATCAACGAGCTCCTTAGCTTCCTTAAGACCAAGGCCAGTTGCCTCACGAACAACCTTGATAACCTTAACCTTCTCAGAACCTACTTCTGTAAGCTCTACGTCGAACTCGTCCTTCTCCTCAGCTGCTGCTGCATCGCCAGCTGCTGCTGCAACTACAACGCCTGCTGCTGCAGAAACGCCGAACTCTTCCTCACATGCCTTTACAAGGTCATTTAACTCTAATACGCTAAGCTCTTTGATAGCTGCGATAAACTCTTCTGTTGTCATCTTTGCCATGATAATTTTCCTCCATTAAAAAATTAATATAAATAATTATTTGTTTTGAGTATTCTAAATTACTCTGCTGGAGCCTCAGCTGGCTCCTCTGCTGGTGCCTCTGCCTCTGCTGCTGGAGCTTCCTCTGCTGGAGCTTCTGCTGCAGGTGCCTCTGTAGATGCACCACCCTGCTCTGCGATCTGGTTGAGAACACGAGCGAAGTTTGTGATTGGTGACTGTAAGCTTCCAAGTAACTTTGAAAGAAGTTCCTCTCTGCTTGGTACTGCTGCAACTGCTGCCATACCCTTAGCATCATAGTATGTTCCTTCAACTACACCTGCCTTGATCTCAAGGTTCTGAGCTGTCTTACCAAACTTAGCAAGAATTCTTGCTGGTGCTGTAGCATCATCCTTTGATACAGCGATTGCGCTAGGTCCTTCAAGAACCTCGTCAAGCTGTGCAAAGTCTGTTCCTTCGAAAGCGCGCTTCATAAGAGTGTTCTTGTAAACCTTATATGTAACGCCAGCTTCACGAAGCTGCTTACGTAACTGTGTGTCTTCTGCAACTGTAAGTCCACGAGCATCAACAACTACAACTGAAGCTGCATCTTTAACCTGTGCTGAAATCTCGTCAACGATTGGCTGCTTTAATTCAACTTTTGCCACGATTTTTTCCTCCTTATAATATTTTTGTGTTGCTTATATGAGGATAAAGTAATTTAAAAAACCTCTATGCCATAAAGACATAGAGGTTTGATTAGTCGATAAATACTTAATCGTCCTCGGCTGGTAGAGATAAATCTCTTTACGGCTAACGCCACCTGCTGTCTTCGGCAACAACTTTGTGCATTATATCATTATGTATATTGGATTGTCAACAATTAGTTTGAAACCTTTGCAACATTAAGCTTAACGCCAGGTCCCATTGTTGGAGCAAGTGAAATGCTCTTAATGTACTGACCCTTTAAGCTTGATGGCTTAGCCTTGTTGATTGCATCCATAAGAGTCTGGAAGTTGTCCGCTAACTGCTCCTCTGAGAAAGAAGCCTTTCCGATAGGTACATGGATAATGTTTGTCTTATCAAGTCTATACTCAATCTTACCTGCCTTGATTTCCTCAACAGCCTTAGCAACATCCATAGTAACTGTACCAGCCTTTGGGTTTGGCATGAGTCCTCTAGGTCCAAGTACACGACCGAGACGACCAACAACACCCATCATGTCTGGTGTAGCAACTACTGCATCAAACTCATTCCATCCTTCGTTCTGGATCTTTGGAATAAGCTCCTCGCCGCCAACGAAATCAGCACCAGCAGCCTGAGCCTCGTCAAGCTTTGTACCCTTAGCGAATACTAAAACTCTAACTGACTTACCAGTTCCGTGTGGAAGTACAACTGCACCACGGATCTGCTGCTCTGCGTGACGTCCGTCACAACCAGTTCTGATATGAGCCTCAATTGTCTCATCAAATTTTGCAGTAGCATTCTTCTTAACCTGAGCGATTGCTTCTGCTGGATCGTATGCAACTGACTTGTCGTATGTAGCTACAGCTGCAACGTATTTCTTTCCTCTTTTCATGTTTACCTCCTGTGGTTAATCGAGCTCTAAGCTCTCCCACTCAATAATTAATAGTAAGAACGTTGTTTTCGCTAAGCTGTGATTACTCTACAACCTCAACGCCCATTGATCTACATGTTCCCTCGATCATGCTCATAGCTGCCTCAAGTGAAGCTGCGTTAAGATCAGGCATCTTTGTCTCTGCGATCTCCTGAACCTGAGCCTTTGTGATCTTTGCAACCTTTGTCTTATTAGGTGTGCCAGATGCCTTCTGGATCTTGCAAGCCTTCTTAATAAGAACTGCTGCTGGTGGAGTCTTTGTGATGAAGCTGAAGCTTCTATCTGCATAAACAGTGATGATTGTAGGAACGATTGTATCTCCCATATCTGCTGTCTTTGCGTTAAACTGCTTTGTAAACTCCACGATATTTACACCGTGCTGACCAAGTGCTGGACCTACAGGTGGGGCTGGTGTAGCCTTGCCTGCTGGAATCTGCAACTTGATATAGCCTTCGATTTTCTTTGCCATTATCCTATTCCTCCTGCAAAAAAATTAATCCATTTTTCGTACGTCCGTGAAATCAATCTCAACTGGAGTCTCACGTCCGAACATTTCAACGCTGATTGTAACTGTCTGCTTCTTAGCATTGATAGACTTAACAACGCCGACAGTATCTTTCCAGGTACCGTCGATAACGCTAAGAGTATCACCAACCTCGAAGTCAACCTCAACGTTGACCTTTTCAGTGTTATCACCTAGTAAGTAAGCCTTAACTTCTGCCTCTGACAATGGCACTGGCTTGCTTCCTGGTCCTACGAAGCCTGTAACACCTCTGGTATTTCTGACAACGTACCAGGTCTCGTCATTCATAATCATCTCAATAAGAACGTAACCAGGGTACATCTTCTTTGAAACTTGCTTTTTAACGCCATCCTTAGTCTCTGTTACCTCAACCATAGGTACGCGTACATCAAGAATCTGCTCCTCGAGATGTTGTGTCTCGATAGCCTTTTCAATGTTTGTCTTGACTTTGTTCTCATAGCCTGAGTAAGTATGAACTACATACCACTTTGCCTCTGCCATATCCGATGCCTCCATTATAAATTAACTAGGATATTTACACCTTTGTTGATCACTGCATCTAATACGATGATGATCACTGCTACAACTACTGACACAGCAACAACTGCTGTTGTCTGCTTTGACACGTCTGTTGGGTCTGCCCAGACAATCTTGTTAAATTCTGCCTTGAGACCTGCAAAACGTCCTGACTTAGTTTTCTTCTCTTCTGCCATAATAGCACCCCCGTTAGACTATTTAGTCTCCTTGTGCATTGTGTGTTTCTTGCAAAATCTGCAGTACTTCTTTGTTTCCATTCTGTCAGGGTGTGTCTTCTTGTCTTTTGTCATGTTGTAATTACGCTGCTGGCATTCTGTACATGCCAATGTTATCTTTGTGCGCACAACTTCCACCTCCGTTATAATTCTACTTTGGTCTTACTTACGCTCACTCATCATAGCGAACAATTTGATGAGGCGAAAAAAGAGCATAAAAAAAAGACCTGCTTTTCTTAGTCGCTAGCAAAATATATCACAGCTAGTCAACTCTGTCAAGTCTTTCGAAAATATTAAGGGGACTAAATTTTAGCCCCCTTTAAATAATAAACTTTTAGTTATATCAATTCAACGGGATTAACCCTTTACACCACCAAGAGTTACGCCACCTACGATATGCTTAGAAAGAATAAGGTAAACAATGATTACAGGGAAAATAGAGAATGCAATCATCATGTATACCTGTCCCATATCAAACTTAAGCCAGTCAGCTGAACGTAGCTGTGCAATCAATATAGGAAGCGTCTTCTTTGTATCATCATGAAGTACAAGTGCTGGAGTGAAGTAATTATTCCAGCTGTTTACGAAGCTGAAGATTGCCTGAACAGCAATAGCTGGCTTCATAAGAGGTACTACAATCTGATTAAAAGTTCTAAACTCTCCAGAGCCATCGATTCTTGCTGCCTCAACAAGTGAAAGAGGAAGTGTTGAATCCATGTACTGCTTCATATAGAAGAAAACAGCTGGAGATGCAATTGCTGGAACGATAAGTGCTGCAGCATTGTTATCAAGTCCCATCTTACCAATTAACTGTAAGAAACCAAGTACAGTAACCTGTGTTGGAATCATCATAATCATAAGAATGAATGTGAACATGAACTTCTTACCTTTAAAATCATAGGCGTGAATTGCATAAGCAGTCATTGCAGAGAAGTAGGTTGCAAGACCTGCTGTTAAGAATGCAATTACAAGCGAGTTAATCAAACCATTAAGAATAGGAAGTGTTCCATTTTTAAGGTTTGTCCAGTTCTCAACAAAATGAGTACTTGGAACTGCTGAAAATCCTAAGCTAAGCTCAGAATTGCTTCTTGTGGCATTGATAAACAATACATAAAACCAAAACAGGCACAAGAATGAAATTAAAATCAATACTACATATGATACTACTCTTCTAGCATGTACAGAGGCACCAGTGTCCTGCTTGCCTGCTATAGTAGTGTTAGCTGCCATATCCATAATATTTTACCTCGTTTCTATTTAAATAACTATAGAATTACTTCACCTTATCAGAATTTGTAAACTTGAATACGATCAAGCTTAAGATACCAGTTATTACAAACAGGAATACTGAAAGTGCACCAGCTAAACCGTAGTTCTTGCTGAACAGGTGCTTGTTCAAATACATAATAAGTGTCATTGATGAACGCATTGGATCTCCAGTTCCGTTTGTTAAGATCTGTGGAACGTCGAACATCTGCAAACCACCAATAAGTGATGTAATCATAACGAAGATTAGAATAGGTCTAAGTAGTGGCAATGTAATTTTATAGAAAATCTGAGTAGATGTAGCTCCATCTACCTGTGCAGCCTCAAAGAGTGATGGGTCAATGCCCAACATTCCGGCCATCAGAAGAATTGTCGTATTTCCAAACCACATAAGGCAGTTCATTGTAGCAACAAGAGTACGAACTGTCCAAACATGACTCATAAACTGATATGCTTCCTTAAAAACTCCAATCTGCATAAGCATAGAGTTGATAGGGCCGCTATCTGAGAATAATGTAAAGAATAACATGGCAAAAGCCGAAGCCATAATCAAGTTTGGTAAGTAAATTACTGTCTTGAAGAATGTCTGGCATTTTAATCTAAGTGATGGATCTGTAAACCAAGCTCCTAAAAGAAGCGATAATAGAATCTGTGGAATGAATCCCATTAACCACATAACCATTGTGTTATAGAAATATGTAGGCAAATCACCATTTGTGATAATTGTGCCATAATTCTGAAGCCCTACGAAGTTAGGGCCAATCTGAGTAAGACCTGAACGGTAATTCTCAAAAAATGAATTGTAAATAGTTGTTGCAAGTGGCACCAACTGGAAAATTAAAAAGATTACAGTAAATGGAATTAAGAATATGTAGCCCCATTTGTTGTAGCTTACTACTTTGCTCTTCTTGTTCATAAGTGCTCCCTTTTGAATATCTTTAATATAGGGCGCACAGGACTAACCCATGCGCCCCCATTATTTTATTTCCCGCTAAGTGTAATTGTAAAATTACTCTGCTGTAAGCTCTGGATACTTCTCAACTACAGCCTTCTTGAACATATCAAGTGCCTCTTCCTTTGTAGCATTGCCCTGGAAGTAGTTCTTGATTGCCTTCTGAAGCTCTTCGTTACATCCCTGATCGTATGCAGAAATATTTGAAAGGTCTACCTTCTCAGCACCTTCTGCAAGCTGCTTGTATGGGTTCTGTCCACCAAGAAGATCAAGGTTACCTGAGTCATCAGCTGCAAGCTCTGCAAGTACTGTCTTGCTGTTTACACAGTCAGCATCCTGCTGAGCGATATCCTTAAGGATACCCTTGTCTGTTGTCATCTTAAGGATGATATCCTTTACAAGGTTAGCATTGTCTGTACCTGTTGCAGCGCAGATCCATGTACCACCCCAGTAGTAAGACTGTGGTCCTACACAGTATCCCCAGCCACCCTGGCCAGCGATTGAAGCAGGATCATCTGCGTTAAGGCAGAAGTTGAAGAACCAAGCTGGTCCGAAGTAGCAGAATACCTTTCCTTCAGGATTCTTACCCTTTGCCCAGTCATCGCCCCAAAGGTCATCTGTATCCTCAGCCTTTGCGTCTACGAGTTCCTTTGAATCATCAATCCACTTATCAATGTTCTTGTCGATAACAACCTTGTTATCCTGTACCCACTTACCTGATACATTGTTTGAATATACACGGAATGTATCATAAGCAGAACACATTGTATAACCAGCCTCAGCAACCTTTGCTGCTGTCTCGTTGTACTTGCCCCAATCAGCTACTGCTGCCTGTACTTCGTCTGGATCATCTGTTCCAAGAACTTCCTTAGCTGCTTCTCTGTTGTAGATAAGACCAGCTGAGCAAGCCTGCCATGAAGAACCCTTTAACTTTCCATTGCTATCTGTAACGATGCTCTGTGTGTACTTATACTGATCTGCAAGGTCAGCATCTGTGATACCAAGATCTGATAATGCCATAGCATAATCTGTATCAACATACTTAAGAGCGTAATCAGCTTCTACTAAGAATAAGTCAACCTTATCATCAGCTGCTGCTGACTCCTGTGCAAGAAGTGCCTCATCAAGGTTGTTCTGGTATGCGTTGTCTGTAGAAGGAGTAATTGTCCAAACTACCTCAACATCACCAATCTTACCATGAGTAGCGTCAACTTCCTCATATCCTGGATAGTGTGACTTAAGTCTTGACTGGAACTCATCATTCCAGCACTGGATGTTAAGTACCTTACCTGTGTCTGCAGGTAACTCTGCTGCTACTTCAGCATCCGCTGTCTCTGTAGCTGCGCTGTCTGCTGGAGCTTCTGTAGTAGCTGAATCAGAGCCGCCACAGCCAGCAAACATTGTCGCTGTCATTGTTGCTAATACAAGCAAACTAACAATTCTTTTTTTCATTTTGTGTTCCTCCCAAATTTTTTACGTGTTTGTCACGTTTTTTTTAAGTTACTGCATTTATTCAAGTTGATGGCTCAACTAAATGCCTAATTGAGTTTCTTGAGAGTGTCACCCTCAAGTAACCAGCCCTTGACTGTGATTTGCTGAATCAATGTTGTCTTAGGCTTTTCAATTAATGCAACCAGACTCTTTGCTGCCAGAGTGCCAAGTTCCTCGGTGTTCTGTCTGTAAGTTGTAAGACGTGGTCTAATGTGTCTTGCGACCTTAATTCCATCGAATCCTACCACCGAAATGTCATCAGGAATCTTAAGACCCCTTTCTGCTATAGCTCTCATGCCGCCGTATGTAGCATAATCGTCTGGGTAAAAGATACAGGTCGGTCTTGTGCGAAGCTTTAAAAGCTCCAAGGTCCTTTCGTATGCACCATGAGTATCTCTATAAGGAGATTCTTTGATGTATTCCTCAGGAACTTCAATCCCGTATTCTTCTAACTTCCTATTAAAAGTAACCAATCTCAAATTGGTGGTAGCGGATTCAGCACCATGTATGTATGCTATTCTGTTATGTCCGTTTTGTACTGCAAAATCAACCAGATCGGACATTCCGCCAACGTTGTCAGAAAGAATTGTTGTTGTTTCATTATAGATATGATCAATTGTTACCACCGGAATGTTGCTCTTTACCAGCTCAACTACCTCTGGGTCATCAAAATGAACATTTGCTATAATAACACCATCAAATCTTCTGTACCTTGCATGCTCAAGGTAGGTTGCCCTGCCCGGCCTGCTTCTATCATTCGATATAAATGTTATATCGTACCCTTCTCGTTCTACTTCCCTCTTAAAACTCTCCAGAACTCCTGCAAAGAAATCGTGTGTCAACCCGCTGTTCGCATCATCCATAAATAAAACTCCTATATTATGGGTGCGATTTGTTTTCATAGATTTCGCTGCCGCATTTGGAACGTATCCCATATCTTTAGCAGCCTTTCGAATTCTGGTCTTTGTTTCTGCACCTATATCACTATGGTCATTCAAAGCCTTACTAACAGTAGCTATTGATACACCACATTCCGATGCAATATCTTTCAATGAAACCATTGCTCTCTCCCAGCTCTATATTTTGATTTCTCCCTTAATCGTTTTCGCTAACTTAAATATAGCTCGATTTAAGTAGATACACAAGTCTTTTTCGAAAATTTGGATTTTCGTTAGATTTTTCTATTACAGTTTAGTGCATTTTGCACAAAAATTCAATAGAGTAATTGCTTTTTACCTTGTTTATGTTATTCTTTTTGTGGAGTACCTTGGTTTATTTACTTAAACGTTTACGGGTCTATTATTTCGAAAACGGCTAATGCATAGGCTCTCAGTAACTTAATCGTTTTCTTAAATTTAATGCAGGCCATACTTCGAAATACCATAAATATGATTACTTTAAAAAGGGAGGAAAACATGAAATACGGATTTTTCGATGATGCTAATAAGGAATATGTCATCACAACTCCAAAGACTCCTTTGCCATGGATTAACTATCTGGGCTGCAAGGATTTCTTTACATTATTATCAAATACTTGCGGAGGTTATACCTTCTATAAAGATGCAAAGCTTCTTCGCATGACTAGATATCGTTACAACGATACTACACCAGATACGAATGGTAAGTATTTCTATATTAAAGATGGCGATACAATCTGGAATCCAGGTTGGCAGCCAACAAAGACTGAACTTGACTCTTATGAGTGCCGCCATGGTATTGGCTACAGCAAGTTCACAGGTGTAAAAAATGATATCGAAGCAGCACTTGTTACTTTTGTTCCTTTCGATGATCCTGTAGAGCTTACTAAGGTTACTCTTACAAATAAAGGAAACTCAAAGAAAGATATTACTCTTTTCTCATATGTAGAGTG
The DNA here is from genome assembly GCF_900115215.1 of Pseudobutyrivibrio sp. UC1225. Lineage (NCBI taxonomy): Bacteria > Bacillati > Bacillota > Clostridia > Lachnospirales > Lachnospiraceae > Pseudobutyrivibrio > Pseudobutyrivibrio sp. UC1225. The sequence goes on from NZ_FOVQ01000011.1 coordinate 69,681, forward strand.
GTGCCTCTGGAACGCCGATGATGATATGAAGAACTATCAGCGTAACCTTTCAATCGGTGAGGTTGAGGTAATCGATTCTACAATCTATCACAAGACTGAGTACAGAGAGCGTCGTAATCACTATGCTGTTTACTCTGTAAACGCTAAGATTGATGGTTTCGAGACAAGTCGTGATGAGTTCAGAGGAGCTTACAACGGTCCTGATAAGCCAGCAGCTGTTATCGAAGGAAAGCTTCATAACACAATCGCTTCTGGTTGGTATCCAATCGCTTCACACCAGCTCAACGTTAGCTTAAATCCAGGCGAGTCAAAGACATTTGTATTTGCACTTGGTTATGTAGAGAACGCTGAAGATGACAAGTGGGAGAAGCCAGGCGTTATCAATAAGAAGAAAGCAACTGCTCTTCTTTCTAAGTACCAGACAACAGAAGATTTTGATAAGGCTTTCGCAGCACTTAATGCTTACTGGAATGACCTTCTCAGCAAATTCCATATCGAGTCTAAGGACGAGCATGTAAACCGTATGGTTAACATCTGGAACCAGTATCAGTGTATGGTTACATTTAACATGTCACGTTCTGCTTCTTACTATGAGACAGGTATCGGACGTGGAATGGGATTCAGAGATTCTTGTCAGGATCTTCTCGGATTCGTTCACCTTATTCCAGACCGTGCAAGAGAACGTATTATTGATATCGCATCTACACAGTTCCAGGATGGTTCAGCTTACCACCAGTATCAGCCACTTACAAAGAAGGGTAACTCTGATATCGGTTCAGGCTTCAATGATGATCCACTTTGGCTCATCGCTGGTACATCAGCTTACATCCGTGAAACAGGTGATACTTCAATCCTTAAGGAGATGGTTCCATATGACAACGATATGTCAGTTGCAACTACACTTATGGAGCACTTACAGCGTTCATTTGATTACATCGTAAATCACAAGGGTCCACATGACCTTCCACTTATCGGTCGTGCTGACTGGAACGACTGTTTGAACCTTAACTGCTTCTCTGAGCATCCAGGCGAAAGCTTCCAGTGCTTCGGACCTTCTGAAGGACCAGTTGCTGAGTCAGTATTCATCGCTGGTATGTTTGTTAAGTATGGTCGTGAGTACGCAGCACTTGCTAAGCTCATGGGTGATACAGCTGAGGAAGCAAGAGTTCTTGCAGAGGTTGATAAGATGATTGCAGCTATCGAGAAGGATGGCTGGGACGGCGAGTGGTTCGTACGTGCTTATGATGCTTACAGCCACAAGGTTGGTTCTAAGGAATGTGACGAGGGACAGATTTACATCGAGCCACAGGGTATGTGCGTAATGGCTGGTGTTGGTGTTGAAGATGGCAACGCTAAGAAGGCCCTTGATTCAGTTAAAGAGAAGCTTGATACAAAATATGGTGTTATGATTCTTCAGCCTGCTTACACAAGATATCATCTCGAGCTTGGTGAAATCACATCATATCCACCAGGATACAAGGAGAATGCTGGTATCTTCTGCCACAACAATCCTTGGATTTCTATCGCTGAGACTTGCATTGGTCGCGGCGACAGAGCATTTGAAGTTTACAAGAAGACTTGTCCTTCATACATCGAGGACATTTCTGAGATTCATAGAACTGAGCCATATGTTTACTCACAGATGGTTGCTGGTGCTGACGCAAAGTTCCATGGTGAAGCTAAGAACAGCTGGCTTACAGGTACAGCAGCTTGGACATTTACAAATATCTCTCAGTACATCTTAGGTATTTATCCAACACTTGAGGGACTTTCAGTAAATCCTTGTACTCCAGCTGAATTTGGTGATTTCAATGTAACTCGTGTTTACCGCGGTGTTACATACAACATCGAAATCAAGAACCCTAACAAGGTACAGAAGGGTGTAGCAAGCTTACTTGTTGATGGTAAGGAAATCGAAGGAAACATCATTCCATTCGATGGTAGCAAGAAGACAGTAAATGTCGTTGCTACAATGAAATAGTTTCTTTTCATTTTCTTCATATATATTAATTTATTCTCCTTCGAAAAAGAGCCGACGTTGACCGTTCGGCTCTTTTGCTGTTTAATGATGAGTATGAATCGAACATTAACATACACAATCTCAACTGAATATGATGGATTTCAAATAGATAAATTCCTTAAAGCCAACGGCTATTCATCTGCCAACATCACCGCTATTAAAAAAATGCCAAACAACGTGGTTATTGATAGCGAATGGGTACATATGAATCGTAAGCTTCACACAGGAGAGATTCTGATTGTAAATATCACTGAGGAAGATTCTTCTGAGAAGATTCCTCCTGTAGAAATGCCTTTAGATATTGTTTATGAAGATGAAGATATCATAGTAATTAACAAGCCAGCAGGGCTTTCAATTCATCCAAGCCTAAATCACTACGAGGATTCTTTAGCAAATGGACTTGCATATTACTATGAGCAGCAGGGCAAACCATTTATATTCAGATGTGCTAATAGATTAGATAAGAACACTTCTGGGCTAACGGTTATTTCCAAGCATCTTGTTAGTGCCAACATTCTTTCCACAATGGTAAAGAACAGAGAGTTTCACAGGGAATACTATGCCATCGTTCGTGGCACACTAGATGAGCAGGAAGGCACCATAGATGCTCCTATTGGACGTGTTAGCGACTCAATCATCACAAGACAGGTGGATTTCGAAAATGGTGAAAGAGCTGTCACCCACTACAAAGTTATGGACGAAAAAAATGGGCACAGCCTCATCTCAATTCATCTTGAGACAGGCCGCACCCATCAGATTCGTGTTCACTTTAAATATCTTGGTCATCCATTGATTGGTGACCACTTGTACAATCCAGATTTTGAGTATATGGAGAGGCAGGCACTGCACTCTCATAAGATTGCTTTTATTCATCCGATAACAAAAAAGGTAATGGAGTTTGTTGCTCCATTACCTGATGATATGTCTGCAATATTTAATTCATCTGAGACTTAAGGTCCTCGTACTCTCTGTTGATTTCAGCAACTGTAGCTGTATCACCTGCATCTCCATCTGGATGATAAATCTTAATAAGATCCTTGTAACGCTTTTTAAGTGCTTTCTGGGTGGATACGCCAGAGAAGAACATTTCGCCATGGACTATGTTGTCAGATGTAGTGACAGCATACTCCTCCTGTGCGTTAGCCTGAACGTGGTCATAAAACTTTTTCTTGCGCTCAAACTGTTGTTTATCATCAGCAAGCTGTTGAGTCTCTCTAATGAGCATTTCCCATTTCATCTCAAACTGCTTTTCCTGCTGCTCGAGGGTATGTATCCTAGCCTCGACTTCCCTCTTTTCTTTTAATAAATCGTTCCATGCTTTTTCTAACTCTTTATGTCGCTTCTCAAGTTCCTGCATGTCGATCTTGTCCTGACATGTGAGATTCTTCGCCATAATTTTTCTCCCGCTTTAATTACCAAAGTTTTTGGTTTTCCTAATTATACTATGGTAACTTCGGCGTTGTAAATTAGTACATTGGTCAAGTATTTTTAAATTCTTTTGTACACTATGCCCGAATTTGGTCCAAGTGTAACATGGAGATTTCCTCCCTCAACAGTTATATCGGTCGGCATGATGGAATACCCAACCTCATTACTCAAAATCAATCTCTCAAGTTGACAATTAAGTGGCACACCAGCTATCCAAACAGGCACATCTACGTCGATATCATGGCCATTGGAATTAATTAAAACAACAATTTGTTCATTGCTGGTAAATCTTCCGTAGCTAATAAATCCCTGCCCACAATTCAAAAATCTAAAGGATCCTTCCTTAATAGCGTGGCTCTGCTTATGAATCATAATTATATCTCGGGTATAATCTATCAAATCATAATTTGCATTACCCCATGGATAAGTACGACGACTATCCGGGTCAGTAAATCCACATACACCTGCCTCATCGCCATAATAAAGTGTAGGTGCTCCAGGCCATGTGAACTGAATCATCTCTGCAAGCTTCATCACAGGAATGCTTACACCATCTTCAGCAGCCTTCGTGCCCTTTGTAGCAATTCTTCCCACAGTATGATTAGTACGTGTTAGGAAGCGTGAATGATCGTGATTTGAAAGCTGATTCATTGCACAGTACAGGGATGGTGTTTTAAGTCTCGCCATAAAATGAAGCATAGTATTCTTGAAACGGTCACCGTCACCCAAGGCACTAGGCTGGAACTCATCAGAATGCTTCTCCATACCTGTAAGGAAATAGGTAAGCGGTTCCATAAAAGCATCGTAATTCATTATGGTATCCCACTGGTCACCTGCAAGCCAGGCAGAAGGATTTCCATAATGCTCAGCCAAAATTATAGCATTTGGATTAGCACTCTTTACAGCATCCCTGAAATCACGCCAGAATTTGTGATTAAACTCCTCAGAATGTCCCAAATCAGCAGCAACATCAAGGCGCCAGCCATCACAGTTATATGGCTCGCTAACCCACTTCTTACCAATATTTAAAATATACTCGTAGAGCTTTGGCGAATCCTCGTAATTGAGCTTAGGAAGCGTATCATGGCTCCACCAACCGTCATAGCTCTTATTATCTGGCCAACTGTCCTCATAGAACTTAAAGAAGCTGTTATAAGGACTATCCTTACTTTCATAAGCACCTGGCGCATAGCCCTCCGCCTTAGAATAAATCTTCTCTCGATTCAGCCACTTGTTGAAGGAACCACAGTGGTTAAATACACCATCTATGATTACACGGATACCTTTCTGGTGCGCCTCATTAACAAAGTCAGCAAAAAACTGATTGCTGGCCTCCAGATTCTCCTTATTGGTAACACGGAGCTTATACTTTGTAGCATGGGTATTGTCATAATCCCCTGGGTCAAGGCATTCTCCGCCATCCTTTTTAATTACAGTAAAATGAGGATCAATATAATCGTAATCCGAAGTATCGTATTTATGATTAGAAGGAGATACAAACAGTGGATTGAAATAGATTACCTCCACGCCAAGACTCTTCAGGTAATGCAGCTTCTGACGGACTCCCTCTAAATCTCCACCGTAGAATCTACCTATATCAAGATTTGCTGGCATAGAATTCCAGTCCTTTACTCCCTCAACTGGCGCACCAACATAATGATATTCGTTTGTTACCACATCATTGTCAGGATTTCCATTGCAGAATCTATCCACCAGGATTTGGTACATAACCGCACCTTTAGACCAGGCTGGTGTGGAAAAGCCTGGCATAATAGAAAACTCATAGTGCTCCCTGTAATCTCTCCACAGACCTACACGGTCATAGTAATAATGATCAAGGCCCACTACGAGCTCAAAATAATATCTAAATTCCTTTTCGCCCAGTTGTACTGTGCAAGAATAAAAATCAAATTCACCACGAGTTCTGTCCAGGTGCATGCGCTGACTGAGATTGTCAGTTTTAGACATCAAAAAAACATCTACATCTTCCTGATGATAAACTCTAATACTAATAGTCACCAGAGAATTCTCATCTGGTTCCATAGGGTATCTATATTCAGCTGTTCCATCTGAGTATATTGCGTGGATATTCATGTGAATCCCCCTAGCTGACTAAGAATATTTTTAGATAGTAAAAAAGACAGCAACGATCGCTGTCTTTTTAGGAGAAGGTATTTTTACTATGGGGTTAGTAAAAATTATATAATGTATTGGGGGGTTTTTACGATGTTTATTATATGGCGGTGCAACACTCAAGTGTGCACAAACATACCAAAACCCCTCAATATTTTTTGTGCATATTGCACTAATTATCCCAGTTAATACCTTCTACAGCGACTCCCTCGAGGCTTTCTTCGGTATTTTCATCCTTCACTTCATCCCCAAATAAAGCTTCGAATTCTGATCGACTAATCTTTTCTTTCTCTAATAATAGATTAGCACATTTGTGTAAGATAGGTTCATACTCTTTCAAAAGTTTCACAGCTTTTTCATAACATTCATCGATGATCATCTTAACCTCATCATCGATGGCCTTAGCTGTTGCATCTGAGAATCCCTTAGTATGAGCCAAATCTCTTCCGATGAAGACTTCTTCCTCGTCATCACCATAATGAACCATACCAATATTCTTAGAGAAACCAAACTTGGTAACCATGTTTCTGGCTGCCTGAGTAGCCTGCTTAATATCCTGAGATGCACCTGTGGTAACATCATCAAAAATAAGCTCTTCAGCAACTCTACCACCTAATGAAACCACAATATCCTGAAGCATTTTGCCCTTTGTATTGAACATTTCATCATTTTCATTGATAGGCATAGTGTAGCCTGCTGCGCTGGCACCTGTAGGAATGATAGAAACAGAATATACAGGACCTACATCAGGAAGCACATGGAATAAAATCGCATGTCCACTCTCGTGGTAGGCTGTAATCTTCTTTTCCTTATCAGAAACCACACGGCTCTTCTTTTCCTTACCAATACCAACCTTTACAAAGGACTTTTTAATATCGTCATTTGTAATATATTGTCTGTCCTCACCTGCTGCAAGAATGGCTGCTTCATTAAGAAGATTCTCCAAATCTGCGCCTGTGAAGCCAACTGTAGTCTGAGCAATCTGTTTAAGATCAACGTCATCGCCCAAACTCTTATTACTAGCATGTACTTTAAGTATTTCTTCGCGTCCCTGCACATCTGGACGTCCAACAAATACCTTTCTATCAAAACGTCCTGGACGCATGATAGCGTGATCCAAAATATCTACACGGTTTGTGGCTGCCATAACAATGATGCCTTCGTTTACACCAAAACCATCCATCTCTACAAGAAGCTGATTCAGTGTCTGCTCACGCTCATCATGACCACCGCCCATACCTGTACCACGGCGTCTGGCAACAGCATCAATCTCATCGATAAAAACAATACATGGTGCATTCTGCTTTGCCTCTGCAAAAAGGTCACGCACACGTGACGCACCTACACCGACGAACATCTCCACAAAGTCCGAACCAGAAATTGAGAAGAAAGGAACTCCTGCCTCACCAGCAATAGCCTTGGCAAGAAGTGTCTTACCTGTACCTGGAGGGCCTACAAGAATAACTCCCTTAGGGATACGTGCTCCAAGCTTTGTATATTTCTTAGGATCCTTGAGGAAATCAACAAGCTCCTCAACCTCTTCCTTTTCTTCTTTAAGACCTGCAACGTCATTGAAACGTGTGTGGATGTCCTCTTTTGTAGACATCTTGGCACGGCTCTTGCCGAAGTTCATCATTCTGGCATTGGCACCACCGCCACCTGCCCCCTGCGCATTCATCATAATCATAAAGAGAATGAATACTGCACCAAGAACAATGAGCATAGGTAAAAGCTCAGAAAGCCAACTATCATGAGGAATATCACTGAGATTGTAAGCAATATCTGCCTCAGTGAGCATATCCTGAAAATCATTTACATCAGACACATACAGTGTGACTGTATCGCCTGTGGTGAGCTTTATGGTAGCCGCACCTGTAGGAACTTCCTCATTCTGTGTAATACTAACAGATTTGACCTGTTCCCTTTTCATTGCACCTTTAAACTCCGCCATAGAATAGGTGGTAGTCTTGTTGCCCATGCTGCTGTAAAGAATACCTAACACAACCACAACAAATAGGGCGTAGATAATCATTCCTGAAGCTCTGTTTTTCTTCAAAGTGTCCTCCTAGTCTAGCTCAACAATACCGATGTATGGAAGGTTACGATATTTCTGGTCATAATCAAGACCGTAGCCGACAACAAACTGATCTGGAATTGTAAAGCCTGTATAGTCAACATGAACATCAACTTCTCTGCGGTCAGGCTTATCAAGCATTGTAACCATACGAACTGACTTTGCGCCACGGTCCTTGAAAAGCTGACCGAGGTAGTTAAGTGTATTACCACTATCAATAATATCCTCAACAATGATTACATTCTGACCTGTTGGATCTAAATCAAGGTCCTTCTTAATCTTAACTACTCCAGAAGATACTGTGCCACCATCATAGCTTGATGTAGCCATAAAATCGATAATAACTGGCACTGTAATTCTCTTAGCAAGCTCACATGCGAAGAATGAAGCTCCCTTAAGGATGCAAACTAAAAATACTGTCTCACCCTCATAATCCTTACTAATCTGTGCTCCAAGCTCAGCAATACGTGCTGCTAATTCATCCTCTGGTAAAAGGACTCTGATGTTCTCACTCATTTCCAATTCCTCCGTAAACTACCTCTAATACACGAGTGGTATTATTAGAGATTTTATAATATTCGCTGATTCGATAACCTACTACCCACATTACATGGCTACCATCACACACAAGAATGATTTTGTCCCTCATATGCTTAGGTATTTTTTCATCCACAAAATAGTCCTGAATAGACTTATGATTTCCAGCGGAATCGATAGTAAGATAATCCCCTTCAGCTCGGGTTCTTATTACAACATTATCCGATATTTTATCACAATCAAACCATTTAGTATAGGTTGACGTAGGGTATTTCATACCCGGCTCAAGGTCGAATTCACGGTAGGAAATGGTACCTTTTGGCTCATCATCTTCCTCCTCGTCAATCACATATAAATGCTCGTAGGAAATGATGAGAGTCTTCTTATATGGAAGCTGTACCTGTCGCTCTCCCTCCTCCTGTAGGAGCCCTAAAATACTTTCAATATGAACTGCACTTACATCCTTCTGATTTGGCATAAAACCACTAAGATACTCTTTTAAGGCCTGACTGGCGATAACTCGTGGAGCAGTGATAAAAGCTCGCTTTCTCAGCTTATCTCCCTCATCCTTGGCAATAGCCAAAAGCCCTTTCGCCTCAAGTGAGATATAATCCGCAACTTCCATCAATCTGTTAGTCATATCGGTAATATGCTCTAGTGCCTTAGGATTTATTTCTGAAAGTTCTGGTAAAATATTGTGTCTTATCCTGTTCCTGTCATAGCAGACCTCTGAATTGGTTTCATCCACGCAATAGGCAATCTCATTATCCTGAATAAATTCCAATATTTCTGCCTTGGGAATCTCCAATAAAGGACGTATAATTCTTCCTCTGGTTGGGGCTATTCCACACATTCCATCCAAGCCTGTACCTCTTGCCATATGGAAAAGAACCGTCTCTGCGTTATCGTCCGCATTGTGGGCTATCGCAATCTTTACTGTCTCCTCATCACTATCGCCTTCCAGCTCCTTTGCGTAGGCCTCAAAGGCCTCATATCGTGCCATTCTGGCCTCTTCTTCAGTAGACCTGCCTGATTCTGCCACCATTGCAGGAATATCCACTCTAACGACCTTTAACGGCACCTCAAAGTCCCTGCAAAGACTCTCCACATATGCCTGATCTTCATCAGCATCCCCTTCCCTTATGCAGTGATTTACATGAAGGGCATGAATATCCAAACCATGCTCCTCTTTCAATGCAAGGAGCACAAAAAAAAGGCATACAGAATCAGGTCCTCCGGATAAACCCAAGACCACCCTGTCGCCTTTGTTTAACATATTATTTTTTTGAATATATTCTCTAATCTTCTTTTTGTCTAAAAATGATCCAATTGTCATGTGTCAATCCAAGCTTCTGTGAAGCCTCATTTTCTATGTATTCGTCACTACCGACGTATTCTTCCTGTTCTTTTAACTGCTTACTCTTTTCTTCTGCTGCATCAAGCTGAGTCTGTAAAGTCTCCTCCTTCTTCTTGAGCTCCTCATTCTTATCGTAGAGGCGCACAATCTGGACAGTCATTACGCCTATCATGAAAAGCATAATAACCGCTACATATATTCTACCTGTGGAGGTTTTCTTTCGTCTTCTAACCTGTTTTCTTTTTTTCTTTGCCATAATTATAAATATTTAAAGAGATCTGCAGCTGCATCCTTCTTTGTAGTGTCCTGAATATCAAGGACCTCAACTTTCACATTTTTATTACCAAATGCTATTTCTATTATATCACCAACTTTAACGTCGGTGGAAGCTTTCGCAATTTTTCCATTAATTTGTACACGACCGCTGTCACAAGCTTCATTAGCAACAGTTCTACGTTTTATCAATCTACTTACTTTTAAATACTTATCTAGTCTCATAGCGTACCTCTTATCTCAACATAAGCTAGTAGGCTTGTAGCCGTAACTAGCGTAGGCTTAAAAAAAGGGTTCGGCATTGCCGAACCCTAGTCGATTCTAAAAGTTATTAGTTGATAGAATCCTTAAGAGCCTTACCAGCCTTAAACTTAGGAGCCTTAGATGCAGGAATCTTCATCTCAGCGCCTGTCTGTGGATTTCTACCTGTACGAGCTGCTCTCTTAGAAACTTCGAATGTACCGAAGCCAACAAGCTGAATCTTCTCCCCCTTCTTAAGCTCTTCAGCTACAACCTCTGTGAAAGCCTTTACAGAAGCCTCAGCGTCCTTCTTTGAAATGTTAGCCTTGCTAGCGATAGCTGCTACTAATTCTGTCTTGTTCATTACTTATTCCTCCTCGAGAATTGTTATTTTTATTTTAGGACCAAAATCCTTAATAACTACAATATCCTTTATAATTGTTTTATATAACAGTGTCAACACAAAAACCCCAAAAAATCCCGATTTTATAAGGGTTTTATGAAATATTACAAATTTCTAACGTGATTTTTAACTATAATTACCATTTACAAACCCTTGATTTTCTAGGAAGTTCACAACTTTTTCACACAATCTAGTTCATTAAGTTGCTTATAAGGTCGGAAATCGTTGATAAATAGTCAACTTCGTAGTCATAATCATCCTTAATTGCGCTGCCTGCAGTCTCCTCTTCATGGCCGTTTGAAACAGTTTCGTCAATTATTTCTTCAGCCTGTTCAGAAGCCTCACTTGTTGACTCCGAAGAGGTAACTCCACTATCATTTTCAGCCTCCATTGCCAAGGTAATCTCAGCAGATTCTGAATTAACTACAAGGGTCTTTTTCCAGGCTTTATAGCCAGAGCATTTTACCACCAACTTGTGGGTGCCGTATTGTACATATTGAGGCTCGTTTGTGTCCACAATCTTTCCATCTATATATACATAGGTTTCTGGTACCGTCACCAGGAACGTCATCAGACAGTAGGATGGACCGTCTCCTTTCATGGAATCCAAATCCACCATGATATTTTCGCCACGATTAACTGTTATTTCCTGAGAACCGCCCCAGCCGTTATTGGCCACAGTCACCAGATAAGTGCCTTCAGGCACCTCAATTGTCTCATTTCCATTTACCATTGAAACAATCTTATTTCCTATAAAAATTAGACTACCATCAAAAACAGCTGTATTTACAAGGCTGAGATATCCATGCCCAGTAGTGATAGCAATAGATATTACCTCCTTGTCCTTTCCTATGACAGTTATTGCATCATCCTTACCTATATTCTCTATAAGAATCTTTTCACTGTCAGAATATGCTTTGGTCTTCTCTGTAAGCTTATAATTCTTACCATCGATAGCTATTAAATTGTGAGACATATCGATATTATATTTTTTAATATCCTCATACATCCATACATCTGCTGATTTCTGCACCAGACTTAGTGCTCCTGAAGACGGCAGAAAATCACCTATAGAAACTACGGAACCGGTAGTAAACTCGGCCCAGGTGTCTGTACTGCCATATTGATTTAAGAATTTCGTGGTCATGTTGTAATTGTAGCGTAGCTGCTGGTCAGATTCGATAGAATAAAGGGCTATAGTCTCATCTGTCATATCCAGACTTTCAACTATGTAAAGCTCCGGGTTCTCAGCCTCAGCCTGCGCCTGCTGGTCCTCCACCTCTTCAGTCTCATTACCATTCTGAAGAGCCGAACCAGTATAGTTAGTAACAGTGGCATTGTTACGATATCCACATCCCAGCAATGCCCCTGCACAAATAACTGATAATACTATTAAATTAGACCATTTTTTCGTAAAAATCCCTCTCATGGGATTATTTTATCATACTTTTAGCCATATTTAACAGAGTTTCCCTCTGATTCAATTCAGGATTTTCCACAACCGAGTCAAAAATAGTGGATAAAACCTCTCCTATTCTTTGTCCCTGTGGAACTCCCATGGCAATTAAATCCTTGCCATTTATCTGCAAATCCTTGATTCGAAGGCAATCGCCTGCTGCAACCACCTCATTAAAAACTCTTTCAAGCTCATCTATATATTCAAGCTTCTCTTTACGATGATATGCGCTCTGAGCCAGTGTATCTGCTCTTTTAACCGCCAATAGGTCCTGGAAATTTTCCTGTCCCACGCGAATAATCATTCGACGAACATTGCGGTGATTAATCTCCGGTCTGTCATCATGATTCTTTACAAGATTGCATACCTTATCAGTAGTGTCATTATCAAATTTCAGGCGACGCAATACTGTACGAGCCATATCAGCACCCTTTACAGGATGGGTCTTGAAATGATTCTGACCATTTTCATCTGTAGTCTTGCAAACTGGCTTAGCAACATCATGAAGCATCATTGTAAGGCGAATAACCTTGTCCTCTGGAGCAAGTCCCATAGATACAATAGTATGCTCTCCTACTGAGTACATATGATGCTTGTTTACCTGGTCGCATTCCATCATGGCATCGAACTCTGGGAAGAATATCTTTGTAAGACCTGTAGCATATACATCCCTGATACGTTCTGGGTGAGCAGAAGTAACCAGCTTTACCATCTCCACCTGAATACGCTCTGCGCTGATTTTTTCCAGGGTAGGCGCAAGAGTCTTGATTGCCTCATAAGTGTCCTGCTCAATTTCAAAACCAAGCTGGGCTGAGAAGCGAAGAGCACGCAACATACGAAGGGCATCCTCTGTAAAGCGCTCGATCGGATTACCAACAGCCCTTATGATGCCAGCCTCCAAATCTGCTTTTCCACCAAACAAATCCACTAGACCATTTGTATCGTTATATGCCATGGCGTTGATGGTGAAATCGCGGCGCTTCAAATCCTCCTCAAGAGAAGCTGTGAAGGTAACCTCCTTAGGATGACGACCATCCTCGTACTTACCATCTACACGGTAAGTAGTAACCTCGTAGCCAATGCCATGCATCAAAACAGTAACCGTGCCATGCTCAATGCCTGTATCAAAAGTGCGCTCAAACAAAGCCTTCACCTGTTCTGGCAAGGCCGATGTGGTAATATCCCAATCGTGAGGATTTTTCCCTAGAATGCAGTCACGGACACAGCCGCCTACTGCATAGGCTTCGTGTCCGTTAGATTCTAATACATTTATTATGTTTTGAACGTCTGCTGGTAAATTCATATTAATAAGCTTTACCCCAATATACTAATTTCTTAGCTGGCTTGCCGCAGCATGCACATACATCAGAAATATGCTCCTGATCATTGAATGGCATACAACGTGAAGTAACAGCTAAATCTTCTTTAATCTTGTTCTCACAAGCTTCGTCCTCGCACCACATAGCACGAATGAAACCTGGCTTGTTATTTGCAATCTCTGTAAACTCTGCATAGTTGTGAGCATCCCAGATGTGGCTATCGCGGTGAGCCTTTGCTCTCTCAAACATATCCTTCTGGATTGTCTCAAGAAGCTCTGCAACCTTTGCCTCCACCTGATCAAGTGGGCACTCAATCTTCTCGCGTGTATCACGACGAACAAGTACACACTTACCTGCCTCGATATCCTTTGGTCCGAGCTCTACACGAACAGGGATACCACGCATCTCTGCCTCGTTGAACTTCCAACCTGGTGACTTATCTGAATCATCAAGCTTAGCACGCATAGTCTTGCCAAGGCGCTCTGTAACCTCTGCTGCCTTCTCAAGTACTCCTTCCTTCTTCTGCTGAATAGGAATAACGATAACCTGTGTAGGTGCGATACGTGGTGGAAGAACAAGTCCTGAATCATCACCATGTACCATAATGATAGCACCGATAAGACGTGTTGTCATACCCCAAGATGTCTGATGTACATACTGAAGCTGATTATTCTTATCTGAGTACTGAATACCAAATGGCTTTGAGAAGTTCTGGCCAAAGTTGTGTGAAGTACCAGACTGTAAAGCCTTTCCATCGTGCATAAGTGCCTCGATTGTATATGTAGCCTCTGCTCCTGCGAACTTCTCCTTCTCAGTCTTCTGTCCGCGAACTACAGGCATAGCGAGAACTTCCTCGCAGAAGTCTGCGTAAAGATTAAGCATCTGAACTGTACGCTCCTCTGCCTCCTCTGCTGTAGCGTGAGCTGTGTGGCCCTCCTGCCATAAGAACTCTCTAGAACGAAGGAATGGACGTGTCTCCTTCTCCCAACGAACTACTGAGCACCACTGATTGTAAACCTTTGGTAAATCTCTGTGAGAGTGAATAATATCCTTATAGAAATCACAGAAAAGAGTCTCTGAAGTAGGACGAACGCAAAGACGTTCCTGAAGCGGGTTAAGACCACCGTGTGTAACCCAAGCTACTTCTGGTGCAAATCCCTCTACATGGTCCTTCTCAACCTGAAGAAGACTCTCCGGGATGAACATAGGCATGTAAACGTTCTGTACGCCTGTCTCCTTGAATCTTCTATCTAACTCGTGCTGGATGTTTTCCCAAATAGCATACCCATCGGGCTTGATAATCATGCATCCCTTTACTGATGAATATGCAATCAAATCAGCCTTAACAACTACATCGGTATACCACTGAGCGAAATCCTCTGACATAGAGGTAATCGCTTCTACCAGCTTTTTTTCCTGTGCCATTTTTTTCTCCTTTTCTTATTATAAAAATCTAGTTAAGCCCTATTATTCTAATACAAAATAAAAAGCAAGTCCACCCCTTAGATGAGATGGACCTGCACCAAATTTTTCAAAAAAATTTTAAAGATATAGTTCTTCGAATTTCTTTACCGGAAGTGGCTTATTAAAGTAGTAGCCCTGGAGATAATCAGCTCCTGTACCTTTAAGATAATTCATCTGATCCTCATTCTCCACGCCCTCTATAGTAACCATCATTCCAAGAGCCTTTGCAAGGGTGATGATAGTATTTACAATCTTGCGACCTCTTGTAATATTTTTATCCATAGCAAGGAAAGCCATATCCATCTTAAGAATATCTGCCGGAACCTCCTTCAACATATTCAAAGAAGAATATCCGCTTCCAAAATCATCAATTTCTATAAGGAAACCGTATTCCTTAAGGGATGCCATAATATCTATCTGGCGTTCCTTCTCTGTCATGAATATCGTCTCTGTAATCTCAAGCTTCAGACGTGATGGCTCAATGTGATACTTCTCCACAATTGAAACCAAGGTTTCGTATATATCCATGTAATAGAAATCCTTAACCGAGATATTAACCGAAATAGACAACTCCTCATGTCCCAGTGTAGTCCAGTAAGCCAGTCTCTTGGCCGCCTGCTCCCAAATGTACTGGTCAAGCTTGTAGATATATCCGGTCTTCTCCAACAGTGGAATGAAGGACGCTGGAGCAATAATTCCTCTGTCAGGATGAATCCAGCGAACCAGTGCTTCTGCCATTGTGATTCTTCCATCAACAGTAACCACCGGCTGTAAGAACATGGCAAACTGCCCTGTCTGAAGGGCTGTCTCAAACTCAGCCAATATTTTCTGCTCAGTCATGTACTCACGGCGAAGCATGTCGCCATAGTAGGCAATGCTGTTTTTAAAGCTATCCTTAATTGATTCAATGGCAAGGAATGCACCATCACACATTGAAACGATTGGAGCATCTCTGTCAAAGATGTCATATACACCTGCCAGAATAACCATGCGATACTGTGAATTATCAAGGGAATGACTAACCTGATTCATTCCAGTCATAAATATCTCTTCACTGTATCGATTCTTTGGTACCAAAATAGCAAAACGGTCTGCCTCAAGTCGAGCGAAGGTAGCACCTCCCGCAATTTTTTCTCGAATCGTATCTGCACAGCGGACAAGAAGCTCATCGCCCTTATCTACACCAAACACATCATTGATAAGCTTGAAGCCCTTTATATCGCAACAAACCATTACATAATCTATCTCAGGATTCTCATCCAGGATATTTCTGGCTTCCTCATAGAAGCTTTCTCTGTTAAGAGCACCTGTCAAGGCATCGTGAGTAGAACGATATTTCTCCTCCTCATATGCAAGGAAATCTCCAGTAACATCATAGAAGGAGAAGTAACATCCGCAGTAAAAACCTCTCTTATCGTAAATCTTATTGAAGTGAATATCGAAGCGATACTCCTCTCCATTAAAATTGTAAATGGCGCTCCAATTGGTATTTGAAATGGAATTAGTTTCTCTTCCCTCTCTCCATCTCTTGAATCTGTCCTCGATAAGCTTATTGTCTCCACCTGGTGAAAACATTCTGTTGGCCTGCTGATTAGAATAGATGCAGTTGTCGTTCTCATCGAAGGATACCAGCGCACATTCCATTCTTTCAGTAATGGTACTGAGCATGTATTCTACGAAGGTTTTTGGATTATACAAAAGCGTGTAGTAGCTTACGAAAATCGATGCCACCGAATACAGGCAAATGGAAATATCTACTGGGTAATCAAAGAAGAGATAAACAATATCCAGCAATATGATGCCCACAAAGATTACCAGAATAGAAAGGTATCTGTTCCTGTGAAAGCCGCTGGTCAGATATGATTTCTGAATGAAAATCATAATAATCATGGCCACAAGGATATAGCAGAATACCAAATGCACTACGTAGTAATCATTGATTTGGAAGGCATAGAACCACTCTCCATCAAACTCCTTCTTCACAAGATAAAAAGCATGATGCCATTTGTAGTTAAAAAAGAGACTGATGGAATCAAGTGCTGCTATAGTAGCCGTAATCAACGCTGATGCATACTGATCTATCCAGATTCTTGTATATTGTCGGGCATAGAACAAAAACGTTATCAGTATCCAGTCTATGCCTATGAAATAAAAGGCATAGCCAAATTCAGATGCCGTTTCCGTGCGCACAGATATAGCATGACTGTAAGAAAGGCAAGCAAAAATTCCCACAGCCAGAAGCTGCATTATTGAGATATTAAGTTTATTTTGCTTTATAGTGTGTTTTGTAGCAATGTACACTCCACACACCAGCATGATAAATGCTGTCAGCAAATAAACTGCAACGTAGAGTTTGATCAATTGAAAACCCCCTGTTTTGTCAGTTAATTAGCAATTTTACTGTCTAAAAAATCTTCTCCCTTTGGCTTAACCTGAAACTCAACCTGTGCGCCGGAGGTAGGATGTGTAAATCCTATTGAATATGAGCACAGTGCCAGATTATGCCCTGTAGAAACTCCGCCATACTTAACATCTCCAAGGATTGGAGCTGTCCTGCTGGCAAGCTGTATTCTAATCTGATGATGACGTCCTGTTTGTAGCTCGATATCAAGGAGCTTGCGGTCATCCCACTCATCAATGGTATGATAACTCAACGAAGCCCTCTTCGCTCTAGGGTCATTTTCCGAAACCACCTTTGAAAGATTTGTGCGATTATCCTTTACCAAGTAATCCACCAAATCCCCCTCATCTGGAAAAGACTCTCTGGTAATGATTGCATAATAATGCTTTTTAAATTTGTGATCAGCAATCTGTCTTGTGAGATTATTGGCTGCAGCCTTTGTCTTAGCAAAAACCATAACCCCCTCTACAGGCTGATCCAAACGGTGAACCACGTGAATCTCAGGGCTCTCCCCATTGGCCTTGAGATAATTGGAAAGCTCGCTTTCCATGTCCTTTTCACCTATATTTCTGGTCTGTGTCGCCAGACCAGCTGGTTTGTAGCATACTACGATGCTGTCGTCTTCGAATAATACTTCCATAGCATTACACCCCCTCAAGTGATAGTTATATTTTATCAGACTTTAAAGCGATAACCAACACCCCAGATAGTCTCAATATATTGAGGTTTTGAAGTATTTAGCTCAATCTTTTCTCTAATCTTATTTACGTGCACAGTGACTGTGGAGATATCTCCAATGGATTCCTCTCCCCAAAGCGTCTCAAAGAGCTGCTCCTTTGAATAGATAACGTTAGGATTCTCTGCAAGGAATGCAAGCAAATCGAATTCCTTGGCTGTAAAAACTTTTTCCTCACCATTAATCCAAACACGACGGCTAGCCTTGTCAATTCTAAGTCCACGAATACTAATTTCATTCTTCTGAATATTTGGTGACTGAACCAGTCTCTCATATCTGGATAAATGGGCCTTTACACGGGCAACCAACTCACTTGGTGAAAATGGCTTTGTGATGTAATCATCTGCCCCAAGACCCAGTCCACGAATCTTATCAATCTCTTCTTTCTTTGCTGTAACCATAAGAATAGGTACATTCTTAACCTCACGGATTCGCTTGCAAAGCTCAAAGCCATCGATACCAGGAAGCATCAAATCCAAAATGTACATATCATAATTTCCAGCCAAAGCTTTCTGCAGGCCCTTTTCGCCATCGCCTTCTATGTCTACCTCGAAGTTAGAAAGCTCCAGGTAGTCCTTTTCAAGCTCAGCAATTGATTCCTCGTCCTCAATAATAAGTATTCTACTCACTGTAGACCTCCTCTAAATATTTACGAATTACGAAGTACATGGTGGTGCCTTCGTTTTCCTTACTTGTAACCCAAATCTTGCCACCATGGTCTTCAATGATTTTCTTAACAATGGATAGACCTATACCGCTTCCACCTGCTGCAGAATTTCTAGAGGTATCTGCACGATAAAACCTGTCAAAAACATATGGCAAATCGTGGGTGGCGATACCTTTCCCATTATCAGCAATTTCAATCTGAACAAAATCACCTACATCCTTGATAGTAATACCAATTCGTGATGAAACATCAGCACGCATATACTTCACGGAATTACTAACGATATTATGAATGATGCGTCCAAGCTGCTCTGGATCCGCAATAATCTGCACATCAGGGTCAACAAAATTGGAATAATCCAGACGAATATGCTGATTCTCCAAATCCATCCCCAGCTCCTCTATACAATCTGTAAAATAGGCGCTTAAGTTTAGCTTCTGGAAATTGTATGGAATCTTGTTGGTATCAATATTTGAATACAAGGTAAGCTCATTGATGAGTGTGTTCATCTCGTTAGCTTTATTGTAGATAGTTCGAATGTATTTCTCCTGCTTTTCAGGAGTGTCTGCTACGCCATCCAACATTCCCTCTGCATAGCCTTTGATAGCTGTGATTGGAGTCTTAAGATCGTGGGCGATATTTGAAATCAAAGCTCTCTGTTCTGCCTCATCCTCAAGTCGGTCCTTGGCATTGTTCTGAAGACGAACTCGCATATCCTCAAAGGAATTGCAAAGCTCACTCATCTCATCTTTGCCTGTGCTTGCGACACTGTAATCTAGATTGCCCTCTTTGATATTATTAGCGGCTCTTATCAGCTTTTTTAAAGGAATAACGACACCACTATATATCCAGGTAACCATCATAAAGGCGGTAAAGGACATGATAAACAATTCCGCAATTACGAATTTAAGTAAGGTGCGATCGAACCTGCCGCTTAAAAGCAACAAAATATACATGATAATTGGGACAACCGCGATTATAAAAAATGAAATAATAAGCCTGTGTTTTAATTTCATGACACGTCTCCAAATATAATAAAAGCAGCCCTGTATAGGACTGCTTTTATTATATCATATTGATAATTTTAAAGATATTTCTTTAATGTCTCAGCTTTGTCTGTCTGCTCCCATGGAAGCTTAACATCTGTACGGCCAAAGTGACCATAAGCTGCTGTTGGACGGTAGATTGGACGACGAAGGTCGAGCATCTTGATGATTCCTGCTGGACGAAGATCAAAGTTCTCACGAACAATCTCAATAATCCTCTCATCAGAAAGCTTCCCTGTACCGAATGTGTCTACCATAACTGATGTAGGCTCTGCAACACCGATAGCGTATGAAAGCTGAATCTCGCACTTATCTGCAAGTCCTGCTGCTACGATGTTCTTTGCAACGTAACGTGCTGCATAAGCACCTGAGCGGTCTACCTTTGTGCAATCCTTTCCTGAGAAAGCACCGCCGCCGTGACGAGCGTATCCACCGTATGTGTCTACGATAATCTTACGGCCTGTGAGACCTGCATCACCGTGTGGGCCACCGATTACAAAGCGACCTGTTGGATTGATGTAGAACTTTGTCTTATCATCAATCATGTCCTTTGGAAGGACTGGATCAAAGACATATTTCTTAATGTCTTCGTGAATCTGTTCCTGAGTAACGTCTTC
>NZ_FOVQ01000007.1:0-151686 GCF_900115215.1 Pseudobutyrivibrio sp. UC1225
ATGGCCTCATGGCTCAGTTGGTTAGAGCGCCGCCCTGTCACGGCGGAGGTCGAGGGTTCAAGTCCCTCTGGGGTCGTTTAATTCAATATTGTTTGAATGTGGGATCTTAGCTCAGCTGGGAGAGCATCTGCCTTACAAGCAGGGGGTCACAGGTTCGAGCCCTGTAGGTCCCATTCAATTGAATATATTTAGTTAATAACATGGGCGGTTTCCCGAGTGGCCAAAGGGGACAGACTGTAAATCTGCTGCAAATTGCTTCGGTGGTTCGAATCCACCACCGCCCATCTTTTTTAATATCGCGGGATGGAGCAGTCTGGAAGCTCGCCGGGCTCATAACCCGGAGGTCGGTGGTTCAAATCCATCTCCCGCAACTACGTGCCCAGATAGCTCAGTTGGTAGAGCAGAGGACTGAAAATCCTCGTGTCGTTGGTTCGATTCCGACTCTGGGCACTTTTATTTTACCCTTCAGTATTTCTACTGAAGGGTTTTTTCATATAAAAAGAAGATGCCTTTCGACATCTTCTGAGTCTAAATCTTCTATAAAGGAAGTCCAGTTAGGTAGCTAAAATCACTTAAGCTCATCAATAATAGATTTCTGTATCGTAGATAATTATTTGTTTCAGCGATTGAATCCAAGTCTAAACCAGAGAAATCAGTAATACCAACAGCCTTAGAGTATAAATCAATACACTCAATATAATTTGGCATAGCATGATTAAATAAATCTAAAAAACTTTCAGTTCTTTTCCTTCCAGGATTCCAAGGGTTATGCCATTCATTGTGCTCGAGATTACAAGGGTCTTGGTATTTGATAATGTTATCGCTTGGTATCATTGAAGATATAAAAGCGTACTTAAACAGTGTTTGTTCTATATGCCTTAAATTTCTTTTTTTATGTCCAGTAGGGTCATGCATTGCATGATTAAGATTAATAAATGATTTTATAGCATTCTTTATAGTGCCTAGACGTATACATTTATCGCCATAGGTGTTAATTAATGCCTTAAAAAGCAATTTAGCGATTACATCCTGTTCATGGGAAGTTGGGCGTACTGATGCTGCGTAATCGAAATCGGAAGGCTTTAATTTCTTGTAATGATCTAACAAAACATGGTCAATGTCTGTTTCTAATGATACATGCTTTCCAAAATCGTATTTTCCCCCACGTTTTAAATTATTTATGTGTTCGCTCTTACAATATATATATGGATGACATGCTACATCGAGAGAATAATGACCGATAAAGCCAAGAATGTAAGCATCGCAAATATTTCTATCGTGACTATCTTCTACAGCGTTTCTAGCGTCAAAAAGACGGTCAAAAAACAGCATAACATCAGAACGATGCATAACGTTACCTATATTTTGGCTGTAAAATAAATAGGCAGGGATATGATAGAAGAAAATGTCTGGACCCTGTAGGCCAAGATTAAACGTGGTTTGATGTGAATCTATTATCTTGCGAGTTTCAGCGAATTCTATAAAAGATAATGATTGTTCGCCAAAGGATAAATGTGCTATAAAACCAGGCATAGGCTAACCCTCTTTTACATATTATTGATATAATCTTGTAATTCCTTCTCTAGTATGATTATAGCATAATGAGTCTTTAGAACTGAGAAATAACTGTGTATTAAAATTTCTTTAAAATTTCACCCTTAAAGGTAAAAAAATGGAAAGAAGAGTTGCCTGAAAAGAGAGATAATGCTAAAGTAATAAAAGTAAATATGGTAAAATCTAAAATAGTTTAAACAAAACAAAAATAAATAGAGAAAATCGGTGATATTGCAGGAATAGTTGAAACGTGATACCATAGATTTGCATGTGCCAATAGGTACTGCAGAGGAGAGGTGTTATGTTTAAAGGAAGAACGAATGAAATTCAATTACTAAATGGTTTTTATGAAGGAGATACTGCAGAGGTTGCAGTAGTATCGGGTTCTATTGGTGTTGGCAAAACAGCGCTTTTACAGGAGTTCGCAAGTGACAAGGATGCCTTTTTCTTTGAGGCATACGAGACTACTGGAAAGCATCAGATGGAGCGATTGGCTCAGCTGATGGGCGTAGAATCACTTGATGCCGCATCATTCTGCGATGAGATTGCAAAGCGTGCTGAAAGCAGCAAGCAGCTCATTATTATCGATCAATATCCAAACTTTGTTAAGGCTGATCCTGAGTTTGATAAGGCTTTACATGAAGCAATTAAAGGCTCATGGAAGGATTTGCCAATCAAGTTGATACTTTGTTCAGATGCCTTTGTGCTCCTTGATAAATATGTAAAGGGAAAGAAAGCCATCTGGAGTAAGGATATTTCACTGGATTTAGAGGTAAAGCCTTTAGGTTTCTATGATTCATGCCTGTTCTTTGGTGATGCAAGTCCAAAGGAAGCAGCATATCTTTATGGCATCACAGGTGGAATTCCTCACAATCTTGCAAAGGTAGCAGCTCTTCTTGCCATAGAAGGCTTCGAGGGCTATGGTATTACTCCTATTACAGGAGATAATAAAGTTAAAGAGATTACTACCAGATTATTCCTGGATAAAAATATTGCACTCGGCCTTAATCCAGAAAAGATTATGGCTACAGAGCTTAGAGAGTTGGCATATTACAACTATATGCTTACTACATTGGCAAAGGGGCTCAACCGTGTAAATCAGATTTCTGCTGAGGTTGAGAAGCCAAAGGATGTGGTTGTACCATATCTTAATTCTCTGATGGCTATTGGTATCTGCACTAAGGATACAGCCATTACAGAGATTACTAATCGTAAGAAGACAAGATATTCAATAGTAAATACTAGCACCTTGTTCTGGTATAAGTTTATTGTTCCAAATTATGACGCCTATATATCAGGTGATGTTGAAGCTCTTTGGGGTAAAGTAGAAGCTTCGATGGATGAATATATGGAGACTGTATTCATCAAGATTTGTGGGGAATATCTTGCAGATCAAAGTGATAAAAATATGCTTCCATTCACTGTTGAGGAGATTGGAAACTGGTGGGTTAACGACGACGAGGCTGGCACTACAGATGGCTTTGACCTTGTTTCACTTGGAAAATGTGAAGGTAAATCTGCTACTATATTTGCTCAGTGCTACTACAATCATGAGCCTATTGAGGTAGCTCAGTTGAAATCTCTCATTGAGAAGACAAAGCAGCTTCACCGACAGGGGGATGCCTTCTATTTGGTATTCTCAAATGCAGGTTTCCATGAAAATGCTATCACCATTTCATCAGCTATTAAGAACATCATGCTAATCACACTTGATGAAATGAGATAAATAAGATAATTCATAGCCAATGTGGCATTGGATATTTAAGTAATTAGGAGGAGAAAAATGACAAATCAAGAGCTTAAGAAAACAGCGATTGAAGTCCGCAAAGGCATCATTGAAGGTGTTCATGCAGCTAAGGCTGGACATCCAGGCGGATCTTTATCAGCAACAGAGGTATTTACATACCTTTATTTTGAGGAGATGAATATCGACCCAAAGAATCCTAAGAAGGCAGATCGTGATAGATTTGTACTTTCAAAGGGTCACACAGCACCAGGTCTTTATTCTACACTTGCACAGAGAGGCTTTTTCCCAATTGAGGATTTAAAGACTCTCCGTAGCATCGGTTCACACCTTCAGGGACATCCATGTGTACAGCACACACCAGGTATTGATGCATCATCTGGTTCACTTGGACAGGGTATCTCTGTTGCAGTTGGTATGGCTCTTTCAGCTAAGCTTTCAAATGAGAACTATAGGGTATATACACTTCTTGGAGATGGTGAAATCCAGGAAGGTCAGGTATGGGAGGCTGCTATGTTCGCAGCTGCAAAGAAGCTTGATAACCTTTGCGTAATCGTTGATAATAATGGCCTCCAGATTGACGGACGTATCGAGGATGTAAACAGCCCATATCCAATCCCTGATAAGTTTAGAGCTTTCAACTTCCACGTAGTAGAAGTTGCTGATGGTAATGATTTTGACCAGCTTCGCGCTGCTTTCGCTGAGGCTAAGGCAACAAAGGGTCAGCCTACAGCAATCGTTATGAAGACAGTTAAGGGTAAGGGCATCTCATTCATGGAGAACCAGGTAGGATGGCATGGAAAGGCTCCTAACGATGAGGAATATGCAATTGCTATGGAAGAATTAAGGAAAGCAGGTGAAGAGTAATGGCAGAGGTTAAGAAAATCGCAACTCGTGAGAGCTACGGTAATGCTCTCGTTGCTTTAGGTGAGAAATATGATAATGTTGTAGTTTTAGATGCAGACCTTGCAGAGGCTACAAAGACTGGTATTTTTAAGAAGGCTTTCCCAGAGCGCCACATTGACTGCGGTATTGCAGAGTCAAACATGGTTGGTATCGCTGCTGGTATCGCTTCTACAGGAAAGGTTCCATTCTGCAGCTCATTCGCTATGTTTGCAGCTGGACGAGCTTTCGAGCAGGTTCGTAACTCAGTTGGCTACCCACACCTTAATGTAAAGATTGGTGCTACTCACGCTGGTATTTCAGTAGGTGAGGACGGTGCTTCACATCAGTGTAACGAGGATATCGCTCTTATGCGTACAATCCCAGGTATGACAATCATCAATCCTTCTGATGATGTTGAGGCTAAGGCTGCTGTAGAGGCTGCATACAAGATGGACGGCCCAGTTTACCTTAGATTTGGACGTCTTGCAGTACCTGTAATCAACGACAATGCTGATTACAAGTTTGAGATTGGTAAGGGTGTTGTTCTTAAGGAAGGTAAGGACCTTACAATCATCGCTACAGGACTTGAGGTTAATGAGTCTCTTGAAGCTGCTAAGAAGCTTGCTGAGGAAGGAATTGATGCTGAGGTTATCAACATCCACACAATCAAGCCTATAGATGCAGATCTTATCGTAAAGAGCGCATCAAAGACAGGCAAGGTTGTTACTGTTGAAGAGCATTCAGTTATCGGTGGTCTTGGTGGAGCAGTAGCAGAGGTTCTTTCAGAGAAGTGCCCTACAAAGATGCTTCGCATCGGTGTAAAGGATACTTTCGGAGAGTCAGGCCCAGCCGTTAAGCTTCTTGCTAAGTATGAGCTTGATGCAGAAGGAATCTACAAGCAGATTAAAGCATTTATATAGTCCGCTGGTTACACTCTCAAGCCTGAGTATTGCTCCGTCGCGAGATTGGCTCCTTGAGCAACACTCAGAGCTTGATAGTTACCAGCTCATTAAAATAAGGCAGTCCCTCTAATGGGGCTGCCTACTTTTTTATACGATTATACGAATTTGTAAATTGTTGTTGAGTGAGCCTTAACACCTGCTTTTGCGATTGGCTGTGGGAAAGAAGGTACATTGATTGCATTTGGGAAGAACTGAGACTCAAAGCAAACACCGTAGCGTTTGTCATATGGGAAATCACCCTTTCCAATGTGAGAAGAATCAAGGTAGTTACCAGCATAGAGCTGTACACCAGGTAAATCAGTGTAAACTTCCATCTTTCTGCCGCTCTCAGGATCTTCAAGTGTACAAGATGGCTTAGTAAGTGATGGATTATTTAAGCAGTAATTGTGGTCGAAACCGCCTGCCCACTTAAGCTGATCATAATCAGCGTCTGTATCCTTGCTAAGAGGCTTTGGAGTAGTGAAATCCATTGGAGTACCCTTAACATCACGGCATTCACCGTGTGGAATAGAAGCTTCATCAGTGTGAGTGTATTTGTCTGCATCTATCCAAACGATGTGATTCATAACAGAACCAGAGTCGTGACCATTCAAATTAAAGTAAGAATGGTTAGTTGGGTTGAAGATTGTATCAACATCTGAAACCCCTGAATAATCAAGGCGAATAGAGTTGTCATCGCCAAGTGTGTATGTGATAGTGATATCCATTTCTCCTGGGAACCCGCACTCGCCATCAACCTTGTGACAAGTGAAGGTAATGTGCTTATCATCAACAGATTCTACATCCCAGATGCGCTTGTGCATTGGGTTGAAGCCTGAGTGAAGGTTGTTCTTTCCATCATTAACATCAAGTTTGTACTCTACTCCGTTGAGAGTGAATTTTGCATCGCCGATACGGTTGCCGTTAGGGCAGATGCAGCAGCCGAAGCCAGGTCCATTTACAAAATAATCTTCAATCTTTTCATATCCAAGAACTACGTCTGAAAGAATGCCGTCCTTATCTGGAACCCAAAGCTCAAGTAAGTTACATCCAAAGTTCATGATTTTAGCCTGCATACCGTTCTCGTTAACAAGTGTGTAGGCAATAATGTCTTCGTTATTTTTGGTTTTGCCAAGTATTTCTTTTTCCACGATAAACCCTCCCTAAAATATTAGACTATGTTCTGCCCCAAAAATCATAAAAGTGGGACATTAAACCAAACTATCAATATGATAATTGTCTAAGCCAGTAAATACAAGGGATAAAGGGCAATTAATCAATCTTTATTAGGAAAGAAGTAAAAGATATGACATTTGAAATTTCTGTGAGCAATTAGTGAGGGTTTTGTGGGGCGTATTGTACAGAAAATGACAAATGCGTAAAATGAAGGTATGAGTGGAACTGCGCAGAAAATAAAGACCGTTGATCGAAAAATCATACGGTTAATTAAAGTTCAAATCGTATTACTACTCATATTCATGGCGGGAATATCATTCTACTATATGAGTGGTTATGCTTCCAAGGTCTCCAAACTTAAAACGGAGGCTTTTACTATCGTGCGTCATTCCAGCCTTTCTACCTTTAGACAAACAGAGACCAGCGAGGTCTATGCGGCTAACGGAACAAAAATATCGGTGCTTAAGGGTGAAAAGGATGTCTACTATCTCACTTTCGATCAAATCCCAACTTATGTAACTCAGGCAATTATTTCAATAGAAGATAAGAAGTTTTACCAGCATGCAGGCGTGGACTACAAGGCTATTGTAAGAGCGCTGGTTGCTACCATGCGTGATAAGGAGATTACACAGGGTGGTAGTACTATCACTCAGCAGTTGGCGCGAACCATCTTCCTTACCAGCGAGAAAACATGGCAGAGAAAGGTGGAGGAGATTTATATCGCCTCAGAGCTGGAGAAGAAGTATTCCAAGGATCAGATTCTGGAATTCTACCTAAATAATGTATATTTTGCTAATGGATATTATGGCATTCAGGCTGCAGCAAAGGGATATTTTAGCAAGGATATTGGTGACCTTACCTTGTCAGAGATATGCTATTTGCTTGCGATTCCAAATAGTCCAACTTACTACGACCCACTGGTTAATCCTGCGAATACCATTACAAGAAGAAACCTGATTTTAAAGGCCATGTACGATGATGGTGTGATTGGGGATAAGACCTATCAGGGCGCATTAAACGAGGAGATTCTTCTGAACAGAACTGTTAATACAAAGAATAATTATGTGGAGACCTATGTATATTATTGTGCAACAAGGGCTTTGATGGAGCTTGATGGTTTTGAATTTAAGACAGATTTTACAACTACTGAAGGACAGAAATCTTATGATAAGGCGTATGAAGAAGCATATAACCAATGGAATAAGAGTCTTTTTACCTCGGGCTATAGGATTTATACAAGCATAGATTTAAATATGCAAAATCAGCTTCAGGAAGCAATCGATAACAATCTCGAGAGCTTCACAGATACAAACGAAGAGGGCATATATGCGCTTCAGGCTGCAGCAGTATGTATAGATAACAAAACAGGAATGACTAAAGCTATTGTAGGTGGCCGTAGTCAGGAGGTTACAGGCTACACTCTTAATAGAGCCTATCAAAGCTACAGACAGCCAGGTAGCTCTATTAAGCCTTTGATTGTGTATACGCCTGCACTTGAGCGAGAGTACACACCAGACACAATCGTAGTTGATGAAGTGATTGAGGATGGTCCTGAGAATGCAGGTGGAACTTATTCAGGAGAGATGACGTTGCGTCAGGCAGTGGCCGTATCTAAGAATACAATCGCATGGAAAATATATGAGGAGCTTACACCTCAGGTAGGTATTGGATACCTGAAAAAGCTTGGATTTTCTAAGATTGAAAAGGATGATTATGGCATGGCAGCATGTCTGGGTGGACTTACTGTGGGAGTGAGTCCTCTGGAGATGGCGAAGGGCTATGAGACTATCTACAATGATGGATATATGCGAAATCCAACCTGTATCACAAAGATTACCGATTCTAAGGGAAATGTCATATATGAGACAGGCGAGGAGGAAATTGAAGTTTATAAAGAAAATGCTGCACGAACAATGACAGATATGCTACAATCGGTAGTGACTGACGGTACGGCAAAGGGTATTGACCTTGGGGACATGCCTGTTGCGGGGAAGACAGGTACCACCAATAGCAATCGAGACGGATGGTTTGTGGGATATACCGACTACTACACCACAAGCGTATGGGTGGGATATGACATTCCTAAAGCGGTTCCTGGATTAAAGGGATCTACCTATCCTGCGAAGATTTGGAATGAGTTCATGGCACAGATTCATGAAGGGCTCACTCCAATAGCCTTCAAAAAGCCAGTAGAATTTATTGGTACTGAAGAACAGCAGGCGGAAATGGAGAACCCTGAAGATATGGAAGACGTTGAAGACGAGGAGCAATATGGTGTCTTTGATGAAGAGAATCCTGAGGGAGTGGAGCAACAGCAAGAGCAGCCAGCCTACAGAATCATCACACAGACCTTCGAAGGTACGGAGATTCCTGCTGGTGCAATACCTGATAATGCTACAGATATAGAGATTACCACGGTAACCGATTAATATAGTTATACGAAAGGGAGAAAAGAAGTAATGGCAAAGTATGGATTTGGCCTTGATTTGGGCGGAACAACATGCAAATGTGGTTTGTTTACTACAGAAGGAGAATTAGTTGAGAAATGGGAGGTTCCTACAGACACAACAAATGGTGGTGTTAACATCTTAAAGAACCTTGCACAGGCAGTTACTAACAAAATGGAAGAAAAGAATATAGCTGCTGATGATATTTCAGGTGTTGGTATCGGTATTCCAGGACCTGTTTCTAAGGATGGCGTTGTAAATCGTTGCGTTAACCTTGGATGGGGCGTATTCAATGTAGAGCAGGAGTTTTCAGAGTGCCTTGGTGGTCTTAAGGTTAAGGCTGGTAACGACGCAAATGTTGCAGCACTTGGCGAGGCATGGATGGGTGCAGCTAAGGAATATTCTAGCTCAGTAATGGTTACTCTTGGTACAGGTGTAGGTGGTGGTGTTATCATCAATGATGATATTATCAGCGGTGCAGCAGGTGCAGCAGGAGAAATTGGACATATTCGTGTAAACTACAACGAAGAGAATGCTTGCGGATGTGGAAATCACGGATGTCTTGAGCAGTATTGCTCAGCTACAGGTATTGCTCGTCTTGCAAAGATTCGTCTTGCACAGAATGAGGATGCAAGCTCACTTAGAAATGTAGAGACTCTTGACGCTAAGGCTGTATTTGACGAGGCTAAGAAGGGTGACATTGTTGCTAAGGAAGTTGTTAAGAGAGCATGCGAGTACCTTGCACAGGGATTAGAGGTTATTTCTTGTGTAGTAAACCCAGAGGCATTCGTTATCGGCGGCGGTGTTTCTAAAGCTGGCCAGTATCTTATCGATGAAGTTGAGTATAGATTCAACGAAATCGCATTCCATGGCTGCAAGAACACAAAGATTACACTTGCTACACTTGGAAACGATGCAGGTATCTATGGAGCTATGAAGCTTATCCTTTAATATTAAATTTAGATAAAAAAATGGCCCGGATTATCCGGGCCACTTTTTTGTGTTCTGAATTTACTTCTTTCTAATAATTCCAGCATATCCATTCTCAACAATCTTACTAGCCTGTGCTGTAAGAACATCAAATGGAATCTGCTTGCCACTCTTAAGCCAATCTCTATAAATGAAGGTAATAGAGATGGTGTATGAACGTACGATTGAAGGATATTCTGTACGCTCGAAGAATCTTGAGAATGGTACGCTTCGAAGAACACCCTCTGTAACAGACTCATAGAAGAATGAGTAGTGTTCATCGCAAAGAAGCTTCTGCTGTACTTCATTACATGACTCCAGGTATAAATAGAAGTTTGTAATACATCCAGCCAGATCAAATGCTTCTGCATTAGAGCCGATATGATCGAGAATGTCAGCCACAATCTCTTCTTCAATCTCAGCTACGAAATCATCAAGTGATGAAAAGTGCAAATAGAAGGTCTTTCTATTAATGCCAGCTCTTTCTGTAAGTTCAGTAATAGAGATCTCATTATAATTCTTCTCTAAAACGAGCTCGAAGAATGCACGTCTGATAGAATTGATAGTTCTTCTAACTCTTAAATCCTTACTTCTTTCTCTCATATTTGTACTCCTTATTTACTATTTATCCCCTCGAAACACATATATATGAAGTAAGCACATGATGTCGTCTAAAACCCATAATAAGTGAACTATTTCTTTTCTTAGTTCACTGTCTACTATACCACGTGAAAAGGCTCTCGGGGAATTTTTAATAGATTTTTTATAAATTGTTTGTTGAATGAACACATTTTAGAGTGTATAATGTGAATTAGTTCGGAGTCGGACTATACGGATTCGAACTAAATTCAGGGGAAAGGGGTATAAATTATGCTTGCTGATTTTGATAGCAGACGACATTTGGGTTTTATGTTTGATTGCACATCACGAGAAATTAGAAAAGCTGTAAACCGAGGAGTTATCGAGATAGATGCAGAAAACTGCAACGTCAAGAACGGTTGGTTGTTAGGTTTTTTAGAGCGTCAGACTGAGCCAGTTTATCAAAAAGACCTGGAAAAGATATTTCACTTTCCAAAGTCTACTCTTGCAGATATGATTCAGAGTCTGGAAAAGAGTGGGTATATTGCCAAGGTACCTGTTGATGGTGATGGCAGAAAAAAGCAAATCATTGTCACTGAGGCGGGGAAAAGGTTTAATGACCTTGCTGAATCTCAGATATTGGCAGTTGATGATTATATTACAAGCGACATTCCACCAGAGCAGATAGAGATTGTGGTGGAGGTCCTTGAAAAAATGAGAAAAAACGCTATGGATTACAAATCCTACGTTGAAGAAAAGAAGGAGGATTAGATTTTGGTCAAAAGAATATTGCAGGAAATTAAAGAGTACAAGCTAGCGGCTATTATGACTCCTGTCTTTATGGTTCTTGAGGTTGCTATGGAAATGCTTATACCACTTCTTATTGCAGATCTTGTTGATAAGGGTGTTGAAAAAGGTAACCTTACAGAAATATATAGCATTGGAGGCCAGATGCTGGTATGTGCCGTAATAGGATTGTTCGGTGGTATTATGGGTGCAATCTTAGGAAGTAAGGCATCAGCCGGTTTGGCAAAGAACCTTCGTAAGAAGATGTTTGAGAACATTCAGACCTTCTCATTTGAGAATATCGATAAGTTCTCTACAGCAGGTCTTGTAACAAGACTTACAACAGATGTAACAAACGTGCAGAATGCGTTTATCATGATTCTTCGAATGGGCTTTAGAGCACCTGTTACAGTAGCAGTTGCCATGATTCTTTCATTCAGAATCAACGTGCGTTTAGCTTCTATATATTTGGTTGCCATGATTGTATTACTTTCGGTTATGAGCTTCGTAATGGCAAAGGCACGTCCATTATTTGTTACCTTATTTAAGAAGTATGATGCCTTAAATGCGTCAGTACAGGAAAACATCACTGGTATGCGTGTTGTTAAGGCATATGTACGTGAGCAGTTTGAGAAGAAGAAATTTACAGAGGGCAGCCACGGTATTTACAAGGCAGCAACTTCAGCTGAGAAGATGGTAGCTTTCACAATGCCATTTATGAATGTAGTGGTTTATACATGTATCATTCTTATCAGCTGGTTTGGTGCGAAGTTTATAGTATTAGATGGCACACTTACAACTGGTGAGCTTCTCTCACTTTTCAGCTACTGTATGAACATTCTTTTCTCACTTATGTTCTTTGCTATGATTTTCATTATGATAACAATGTCAATTGCCAGCATGCAGCGTATATATGAGGTACTTGAAGAGAAGAGTACAATCACAAATCCTGAGAACCCAGTTTATGAGGTAAAGGATGGCTCTATCAAGTTTAAGGATGTAGTTTTCGGTTACAACAAGACCGCAGAACGTCCAGTATTAGACCATGTAAATCTTGAGATTAGTTCAGGTGAAACAATCGGTGTTCTTGGTGGAACAGGTTCTGCAAAATCTACCCTTGTTTCAATGATTTCTCGTCTTTATGACGTAAACGAGGGCGAGGTTCTTGTTGGTGGTAGAAACGTAAAAGAATATGATGTGGAGACAATCAGAAATGAGGTTTCTGTGGTTCTTCAGAACAATGTTCTTTTCTCTGGAACTATTGCTGAGAACCTTCGCTGGGGTGATAAGAACGCTACAGATGAAGAAGTAAAGCACGCAGCTAAGCTTGCCTGCGCAGACGAGTTCATCGAGAAGTTCCCAGATGGTTACAACACACACATCGAGCAGGGTGGTACAAATGTATCCGGTGGACAGCGTCAGAGACTTTGTATTGCCAGAGCTCTTCTTAAGAAGCCAAAGATTCTTATTCTTGATGATTCAACCTCAGCTGTAGATACAGCTACTGATGCAAAGATTAGAAAGGCTTTCCGTGAGGAGATTCCAAACACAACAAAGCTTATCATTGCTCAGAGAATCAATTCAGTTATGGATGCAGACAGAATCATTGTTATGGATGACGGAAGAATTGATGATTTTGGTACACATGATGAATTGTTAGCAAGAAATCAGATTTACCGTGAGATTTTCGAGCAGCAGACAGGTGCTGGAAGCGGTGATTTCGATAAAGTAGACGAGGAAGGAGGTAAGGACAATGCCTAGAGGACCACAACCAGGAGCAGTTCCTAAACTGACAGCAGAGCAGAAGGCTAAAAGAAGAGGCGTCCTTGGCCGCCTGTTTAAATACATCGGAGCCAATTACTGGCTTCATCTGATAGTTGTAGTTACAGGAATTTTTACTGCGGTTATTTGCAACGCAAAGGGAACTGCCTTTATGCAGACTCTTATTGATTCCTATATCGTGCCAATGCTCAAGTCTGGAAGCACAGATTTTGGACCACTTGCAGCAGCTATTAAAGAGCTTATTGCTTACTATACAATCGGTGCAATAGCTACCTTTGTTTACAACTACGTAATGATTTTCGTAGGTCAGGGTACACTTCGTTCCCTTAGAGATGACATGTTTGAGAAGATGGAGGATTTGCCAATTCGCTACTTCGATACACACCCACATGGTGATGTAATGTCAATCTACACCAACGATATTGATACAATGCGCCAGATGATTTCACAGAGTTTCCCACAGATTCTCAACAGTGCAATCACTATCGTAACTGTATTCACATATATGGTGCTTACATCTTGGCCACTTACAGTCGTAACTATCGTTATGATTGCCCTTATTACCTTTACAACAGCAGCTGTAGCTGGTCGTTCTGGTAGCTATTTCAGAAAGCAGCAGAAGGCTCTTGGTGCAGTAAATGGTAATATCGAAGAGATTATGAATGGTCAGAAGGTTGTAAAGGTATTCTGCCATGAAGAAGAAGTAATGGAGAAGTTCAACGAGCTTAATGAAGAACTTTACGACAATGCATACAAAGCAAATCGCCTTGCAAACTGTATCGGCCCTGTAAACATGCAGATGGGTAATATCAGTTACCTTGCTTGTGCCGTAGTAGGTGGTGTGCTTGCTATAAATGGTTGGACAGGACTTACACTTGGTGGTCTTGCAGCATTCCTTCAGTTTAACAGAGCCTTCAATATGCCTGTAAATCAGATTTCACAGCAGTTTCAGTCTATCGTACTTGCTATGGCTGGTGCTGAGCGTGTATTTGAGGTTATCGATGAGGAGCCAGAGGCAGATGATGGCTATGTAATGCTTGTAAACGCCAAGGAAGTAAACGGAGAAATCGTAGAATGTGAAGAGCGTACAGGTATGTGGGCTTGGAAGCATTATCACAAAGCTGAGGGCACAACAACATACGTTAAGCTCACTGGTGACATAGTATTCGACGATGTTGACTTTAGTTACAACCCAGACAAGCCAGTACTTCACAACATCAAGCTTTTTGCTACTCCAGGTCAGAAAATTGCCTTTGTTGGTGCTACTGGAGCAGGTAAGACTACAATCACAAATCTTATTAGTAGATTCTATGATATCGCTGATGGTAAGATTCGTTACGATGGAATCAATATTAATAAGATTAAGAAGGCTGATTTGCGTAAGTCACTTGGTATTGTACTTCAGGATACTCACCTTTTTACAGGTACTATTGCAGACAATATCCGATACGGTAAGCTGGATGCTACAGAAGAAGAGGTTATTGCAGCAGCTAAGCTTGCTAACGCAGATAGCTTCATCCGTAGATTGCCACAGGGTTACGACACCGTAATCAAGGGTGATGGTGGAAACCTTTCACAGGGTCAGAGACAGCTTCTTGCTATTGCTCGAGCTGCTATCGCAGATCCTCCAGTACTTATTCTTGATGAGGCTACATCTTCTATCGATACACGTACAGAGAAGATTGTACAGGATGGTATGGATAAGCTGATGCACGGACGTACAACCTTTGTTATCGCTCACAGACTTTCTACTATCCGCAATTCGGACTGCATCATGGTTCTTGACCAGGGTAG
Source organism: Pseudobutyrivibrio sp. UC1225 (assembly GCF_900115215.1). Taxonomy (NCBI): domain Bacteria; kingdom Bacillati; phylum Bacillota; class Clostridia; order Lachnospirales; family Lachnospiraceae; genus Pseudobutyrivibrio; species Pseudobutyrivibrio sp. UC1225. The sequence goes on from NZ_FOVQ01000007.1 coordinate 14,658, forward strand.
AATCATCGAGCGCGGAAGTCATGATGAGCTCATTGGCGAAGGCGGAAAGTATTATCAACTCTATACTGGAAAGATTCAAAATGCATAAATTGGATGGCACTGCAAATTTGCAGTGCCATTTTTTCCATTCACTCCCGAAATCATACCATTCACTCTGAAAATAAAAAAAAGAAATATATTTGTATATTATATACACATAAGGCAAGGACATAAGAAACTAAATGAAAGGAGGACACGACATATGCCAGTTTGGTTGGGTGGAAAAGGTGGCGGTGGTCACTAATAAAATGATAGGAGGTATTATAAAATTTTAGTATTAGAGCACGAAGAGCTAGTTTTTAATTATTCGAATAAAAAAGTATGTGAACGAAAAGAATTATTCGAGGAATTTCTTGATAAAGAGAAAAATTATGATGGCAATATCGTGGTTAAATTTAAAGATGAAATTTGTGAAATATATGAAAAAATAGATACAAAAGAAGCTTTAAATAAACTTACGGTATGGCCATCCTTCAGAGTTAGACTAGAGACTTCAAAGGAAGAGTTACAGAAAAATTTAAAAGAAATCGATGAATTTCTTTTAGGTAAGTATAAAGAGTTGTCAAAGAGCAAATATTGCTTAATTCGATTAATGAATTTAGAGGAAGATTACCTCATAACTGACGTTTATATAAGAGGAACCATGTAAAGCTGAAATCGCAACGATTTCAGCTTTTTTTATTTAAAAATTACGAAAATTGTTATACAATAATTACCAAGATTTTAAAAATGTTACATCAGGTTGATTGGGAGAAAAATGACACACTTAGTAGGAATCATAATAATTATTATTTGGAGTTTATTGGAGCTTTGTAATGTAAATATATTAGTAAAGCATTTCCTAAATATAGCACCTAAAAAGTTTAGAATATGGGATTTTGCAGCTAAGTTACTGGTATATCTATTAATATTGGTTGGGTATATGTATGTGGTGGTAGAAGACAGTAGTTCAATGGTAGCAGCTATGTTTTTTACTGTTCTTGTATTCTTTAAATCGGGAGTTCTTCTCAGTTCTTTTTACGACCTGAAACCTAAAAATTTAACAATTATTGCTTTCTTTGTAGAGTTGACTTCTTTTATTGGTTATAACATTTCATTAATATTTGACAGAGTGTGGACAATTCCATATGAATATAGTCATTTAACGGAAATAATTGGCGCAGTATTTTTTTTGATAGTTTCTTTAATTCTGTTGATGCTTAGAAAGAGAAATATCTTTAAAATTTGGATAGCAGATTTGTCATCCATCGACCATATCCACTTAATTATTATCTTATTTACAATAGGTATATTGGAAGCTTTGATATTCAGATCTGATGAGTTTGAAACATTTATCAGAATAATAATGGGAATAGTGGTTGTTTCAACGGTTTTGCTGATTATAAAGGTAATAGTTATAACAGAGAAAAAGAATTTTCTTGAGGACATAAATTTTCTTCTTGAAGACCAGATGAAACAGACCACTGATTATTATAACGAACTTATCGAGAAGGATAATCAGACGAAGAAATTCAGACATGATATAAAGAATTTACTTATTGTTTTGCATGTAATGATAAACGAGGGTAAAAACGAAAAGGCATCTTCTTATATTGAAGAAATGCAGGAGATTTGTGCTCAGCTTAGACCAAAGTACGATACAGGAAATTTCATGGCTGATGCCATCTTAAGTGCCAAGGATACAAAGGCGGCACAGTACAACACTAATATTGTTTTTGAGGGCTTTATACCAGCGGAAAAAGTTAAGGATGTAGACATGGTTGTGGTGCTTTCCAACGTTTTGGACAACGCCATCGAAGCCTGTGAGAAGATTGATGGAGAAAAGACAATCCATATTAATTCTATATTAAAGAAGAAGATGTGGGTTTTATGCACAGATAATCCTAGTGGTGATGTATGTATCATAAACAGCAATAAGATTGCAACCACTAAGGAAGAGAAAACAATCCATGGCTTTGGATTACAGAATATTGAAAAAGTGGCGGAAAAATACAATGGAAATATGCAAATCAATTTTGATAATGGGCGCTTTAGTTCGAAGATAACATTCGTATTTGACTAGCAGGATGGGAGAATTATTATGATTAGAGTTGCAATATGTGATGATTCAGAATTCATGAGAAAAGAAACTGATAAGGCACTTTTTGATTATTGTATGGCAAAAGATGTGGACTACACTGCCAAGCAGTTTGAAAGCGGTGAGAGTCTGCTAAAAGAAGTAACAGATTTTGATCTTATTTTTCTTGATTATCAATTTGAAAACAAAGGTAAGGATGGTATGAGCATTGCCAGAGAAATTCGAAAGATAAATTCCGAAGTTACCATAATATTCCTTAGTAGTTACACTAGTATAGTTTATGATACCTTTGAGGTTGCAGCCTTTAGATTTTTGGTGAAGCCAATTAACAAGGAAAAGCTGTATTCGGCAATGGATGATTACTATAACAGCTTGAACAGTGACAATACTCTTGCAATAAAGGCGGAGGGTGTTAACCATTACATTAAAGAAAATCAGATTTCCTTTGTAGAGGGAAATGGAAAAAAGAGTATTATTCATTGTATAAACAAGGATGATGCAATAGAATGCAACGAGACTTTGTCTGCAATAGAAGAGAGAGTTTCTCCAAAGTTTTTCTTTAGATGTCATAAATCATTTTTGGTAAATATGAAATACATAGATTCCTTTAGCCATACAGATGTGATTCTTCAGGACGGTGAATCTGTTATGATTAGCAGACAGAAGTATAAAACCTTCTGTGACGGATATTCAGATTATCTAGCAAGAACAAAGGGTTTTTAAATTTGTAATATGGAATAAAGTATAGAAAAGACATTGCGAAAGCAGTGTCTTTTTTTTATTAAAAAATTTTTTTGGTGCTTGATAATTTCTTGATAATTCTTCGTTAAACTGCATCCATAACATAAAAACAGTAAAAAAATACTAGGAGAGAATAAATCATGAAAAAAATTTATAACTGCGAAAAGAATTATATCTATCGCACACCATTGTCTCCTGCGGAGATGAAGGAAACTGACGAAGGATTATTGGAACTGTGTTCCGATAAAAAATTTCTGGAAAAGGTGAGAATCGCCAGCCGAGGACTGTATGAAAGCATGTGCTTGCTGGTAAAAGAGCCAGAGACATTTTCAAAGAAAGCCCGAAGGGATGTATTGACTTCTGTCTACAAGTATTACGCCAGAGCAACTCGTAGAACAACGCCTTTTGGATTGTTTGCAGGAGTTGGTGTTGGAAGCTTTGAAAAGGAAGGAAGCCTTGCTGATGTTCAACATACCAGCGAAAAGCACATCCTTCCAGATGCCAAATGGTTGTATGGTTACGTTGAGCAATTGGAGCGAGAATATACCAAGAAGCTGGCATGGAAAATAACAGGAGCAGCCGCACATGATGGTAATCGAATCACATTGATTTATACCAACGAAGATTCAGCGGATGAGAAAAGTATTCGAAGCACACGAGTATTTGAAATCGTAGAAAACTATGCTACCGAATATACTCCATACGAAACCTTGGTTAAAGCCATTCGAGACATCTACATTGATGTAGGTGATGAAGTTATCGATCGTTATCTGATGGAATTGGTAGAAAATCATATTTTGGTATCTGTTTTACGACCTACCTTGGAAGAAAGAAAACCTATGCACTATTTGCTGGAGACATGCAAGAAGTACGGTGTTGGTGATGTTAATGCGTTGGAGGATATCGTATCAGGATATGAGGAATATGAAGATACCGACATCGGAGAGGGCATAGACATATATGAAGAGCTTCAGGAGAAGATGCATCATTTATATGATAGTGATGAATGTCTTCAGGTAGATACCATATTACAGGATAACGGAGTCGTTCTTGGATATGACATGAAAACTCAAATTGAAGATTTAGCTAACTTTTTTGCAGCATTATCTGCAAAGTGCAGTATAGATCATAGAGTATTGGAACAGTATCGAAATCGATTTTTAGAGAAGTATGGAATGGATCGAGAAGTGCCGGTGTTAGAGATGATGGATGCAACCATCGGGTTAGGCGCTCCTTACGGTTATACCAATCCTACGGATTATCAGACAGTTAATAATATTAGTTCAACTACAGATGAAGCAGTGAGAAAGTACCTGACCATGCTGTATGAAAACGCAATCGAAAATGGAAAAGAGATTCGACTGGATGATTCAGGATTAATTGAGCTTCTGGGTGATGTGGAACCAAATAAAACCTTTGATTCCTTTGATTTATATTTCAATTTGACGGAACAGGATGGTACATACCGACTGGAGTATAACGGCAGTGGTGGCTCACCTATTGGAGGAAGTACCCTGGGAAGATTTTCCATTCATGATTCTCGTATACGTGAAATGTTGACAAACATTCAAGACCGTGTGGAAAGAGAGGGTGAGAAATCCTGCGAGATTCAGTTCTTGCCTGCAGATACACGACATGGAAATGTATGTCGATCATGCACTGGAAGAGATTACGTCATGGGCCCTTGGGTGCAGCAGGATAAGGAGATTAGAGTAGAGGATATCGTTGTTGGTGTTTGGAATAACCGCTTCTATGCGAAGCATATTAAGACAGGTGAGATTATTCGCTTTGGAAGCAGCAACATGTTTAACAAGATGCTCTATCCAAACGTATATCGTTTCTTGCTGGAAATTCATAATGATGATGCATATACATGGTTTGACTATCCTTGGAATCGTCTCTTCAAAGATTGTAATCATATACCAGCCTTATTCTATAAAGATATCTGCGTTACCAGAGAGTGTTGGAATTTATCAGCTCAACAGATGGGCCAGCCACTTAAGGGCTTGACGGAGGAAAAATTCGCAGAGGTATATAAAGAATACGCAGTAAAACATCATATACCAACAAAGATTCGACTGGTGCAAACAGACAACAAGATACAGCTGGATACTTCTAATCCATGGGGAATGAAGACTCTATACGATATTTTTAAGAAAAACCCACTTAGTTCCTTAACTATAGAAACCAGTGGTCATGAAGAGATTGCTATGGGTGATGGTAAACATACCATGGAAATTATTGCCAATATAACAAAACGAGAAAAGTTAATGGCTCCAATTTCCATACCAGAAAAGGAAGTTCTGGCCAGAGAGACTTATCTGAAAACACCATTGCAGCAATGGTTGTATTTCAAGGTTTATTGTAAACAATCTCGCGAAGAGGAGATGATTACCATGGAGCTGAAGGAGTTTGCCAAAAAGCTGGAGGAAGAACGTGGTATAAGCCACTTCTTCATGAGATATGTAGATGTGCGTACGCATTTAAGAATTCGTTTTGGAGGTCAGTCAGAGAATCTATACCGAGCAATGCCAGAAATTCTGGCTTGGTTCAATCGACTGATGGCACAGAACCTGGTGGGAGATTATTCCATCGGAATATATGAGCAGGAGACAGAAAGGTATGGAGGAACAGATCTTATACCATACGCGGAGCAATTATTTGTTGCGGACAGTAGTGTAGTAGAGAATTTATTGTTGCTTCGTAGAATGGGACGGACGAAGCTTGATGCCTTCACATTGACAGTAATATCAGTTTTAAAATATACACAAGAATTTTTTGATACAGTTGACGAGCAACTGGATTTCCTTGAACAGTTTCACGTAGCTACCCACCTGGGTGCCTTTAAAAAAGATAAAAATGAGATGCTGAAATTGTGCGATATAGAACAAAATTGGCAAGGGTTACGTTCAGGTGAAAACGCAGCTGTGATGCCAGTTATTGATATGAGAAATCACGCAATCTACCAGTATAGAGAACAATTGGAGAAGCTGGGTTATGAAAAGAAAAAGGAAATTTTATACAGCGTACTCCATCTGCACTGCAATCGCATGATGGGCATTGATCGCGAGGCAGAAGCTAAGGCTATGTGTTATGCCGAGGGCATTCTACACGCCAAGAAATATCAACTGACACAAGCTCAGGAAGAAATTGCATAGGAGAAAGAAAATGGAGGAACAAAAAAAAGTAACATTTGGGGATATTTTAAAGGCAATGAAGCAGTTGCCTGGAACAATAGATATTTTATCCTCAGTAGATAAAAAATTATTTAGCTTTCTAGTGTTTTTCAGTTTGCTGTCAGGTGTATTGCCTGTGGTCAGCATACTGATTACACAGGGCTTGATTAACTCAATTGTAGATGTAGCAAATCGCTCGATGCAGCGTACGCTAATTCTGGTGGGAGCATTCATAGGATACAACGTTTTATCCTATCTCTTATCTGAGGTCACATCATATGTGACCTCCATCTATCAATACAAATTACAATATGGACTTCAACACCGCATGATGAGCGAGTGTTCCAAGATGGAACTGAAGAACTTCGAGCAGGCACACACTTATGACAAGGTAGAGAAGCTTACAACAGAGATAGGCTATAAACCGTACCAGATGTTTATGGCGGTAATATCTATATTTACCTCAACAATGTCTTTAGTGTCTGTGCTCACTATTCTTGTGATGTGGAAGCCATTTGCAGCACTTGGCATGTTAATAATTCCAGTTTTGGCTGTATTGTACTACTTACGTATTGGTCAGAAGGAATTTGATATCATGTGGAACCGCGCCAGTGGCGAGAGAAAATTATGGTATTACAACCATCTTATGACACATGATTTTTCATTTAAGGAAATGAAGGTATTAAACATAAGTGATTATATCCTTGAAAAGTTCAAGGAGGCTTCTGATGGATTTGTAGTACAGAATAAAACAATTCTTAATCAGAAAACCTTCTTCAACGTGCTTTATGGTATTGCCATCTATCTCTTAAGTGGAATAGTAATTGGATTATCAGTAGTAGATGCTTATTTAGGACACATATTGGTAGGTAATGTAATGAGTATTATTCGTTCTGTATCAATGGTACAGAGTGAATCCAGAGGCATCATGACAGGATTATATATTATTTACAGCTGCTCGCTTTACATGCAGATGCTGGAGGATTTTTTAAAAGAAAACCACAAGGAGCAGTCTGAAGTAACACCAATAGATGACACCATTCAGGAAATTTCAATGAATCATGTAAGTTACTCTTACGATGGCGAGCACAATGCACTTGAAGATATAAATTTAAAGTTTAAGAAGGGTAAGCGCATCGCTATTGTGGGACCTAACGGTTCTGGTAAGAGTACATTGTTAAAGCTGATGGTAGGTCTTTATCGACCAGAAAAAGGAGATATTAAGATCAACGGAGTTAAAAGTACGGCTCTTGATACTGCAAGCTACTATCAACGTATATCAGTATTATTCCAGGACTTTGTAAAATACGAATTATCATTAAAGGAAAATGTTGGCTTTGGTGATATTAGAAACATGGATAGTGAGGAACAAATCAGAGAATCCTTAAAGAAGGTGGGCACACCTTTCCTAGAGGGAGAGGATGGCAATGCAAACTTACAGATGCAGTTGGGCAACTGGTTTGAAAATGGACGAGAGCTTTCTCAGGGACAGTGGCAGAAGGTGGCACTTTCTCGTATCTATATGAAGGATGCAGACTGCTACATGTTGGATGAACCAAATGCAGCGCTTGATACTTTGTCAGAAAAGGATGCCTTTGACCGTTTCTTCAGACTGTCTGAGGATAAAATGGGTATTTACATTTCGCATCGTTTGTGTGCAGCAAAGAAGGCAGACGAAATAGTGGTAATGCAGCAGGGGCACGTGGTTGATGTAGGAACCCACGACCAGTTAATTGAACGCTGCAAGGTATATCAGGATATGTATGAAGCAGAAAACTATGCAGAGGCAGGTTAATTAAATGGATAAAAACGAAGTTGTAAAAATAACAGTTGAAAAGCTTATGAATTACGAGGAAATGAAGGCATTAATGGAGGATCCAGCCAACAGCCGCAGTGCCTTAGGAGAGGTTATTCCCTGGGACCACCGCTCACTTTGCGCTGGTCTTCCAGGCATAAGCCTGGTATTTTCTCAGCTGCTGGATGAAGCAGAGGATGACAGAATGGAGAAGGTGGCAAAAGACTTTATCGCAAAGGCAGTAGAGCAGTGTAATAGAGATGGCTATCCAGATCTAAGTCTACACAATGGAATGGCTGGTTTGGGATTGGCTATTACATCACTGGCACAAAAAACAGGGGGTTACGAGAACGCACTTAAGACCATTAATGGCGCAATTGCAGGTAATTCCAAGGGATTAATTGCCAGAGTAGATGCAAAAGCAATCGTTGGATATGACATTATTTCTGGTCTTGCTGGTATAACCAGCTATCTGCTTTTACATTTGGATGACGATGTTATTTATCATACAGCCGAGGGATTTGTAGATGCGTTAATTCATTTTACTTTAGGGGAAGGAGGATGGTTGGTGCCACCACAATATCTCTTTAGCGATGATGAACGAATCATGTATCCTCACGGTGCATATAATTCAGGGTATGCCCATGGCATTGCAGGTGTATTGGGAGTATTAGCGAAGGCTTATAAAAAAGGCATCAAGCGTCCAGGACAGCTGGAAGCCATCAAGTTGATTATGGATTACTATGAAAAATTTAAAATTCTTGAGGATGACCGCTTCATTTGGAAAGGGCAGTTGTCTTCAGAGGAATATGACGCTGTTATGGCAGGAAAAGCTAATCCTGGAGAAGGTGACTTTTTCCGTAGAGATGCATGGTGCTATGGTGCTCCTGGAATATGTTACGGATTGCTTCAGGCTACCGATGTAGTAACAGATGCAGATATTAGACTTATGGCTATGGATAACATGAAGAAAGCAATTCAGAAGCGAGATGCAAATTTTGCACCAACCTTTTGTCATGGCTATTCTGGTCTTTTACAGATTGCTAAGGCTTCACAAAATGTAGTGGGACAGTATTTTTTACAGGAAGAATGTGACGTCTTGGAAAAATTAATTTTAGATACCTTCGATAAGAGGCTTCCTTTCGGATTCTGTGATCATGAGTATAGTCCAGAGCTGAAAGATTTCAGAGATTATCATGAACCAGGACTTTTAAACGGAAGTACGGGGATAGTCTTGGCATTGCAGGATGATGGAAGTGGAAGAGGTGTATACCAAAGTGCTTTTGGATTATAAATAAAAAATTTTAAAAATAAATTTTAATCTTGATATTTTCTTGAGAATTGCTTGTTATATTTCTCTTGTCGATAAGGAAAGCGACAAATAAATATAGATAAAAAGAAAAAAATAGAAAGGAGGAAAACCAATGGCAAAATTAAAAAACGACTTTGATCTTGATTTAACAGTATCAAAGGATAATACAAAAAGCGCAGATGTGCAGTTCAAAAGCATATCACTTTGTACACCAGGCTGTCCAACAGGAATTTTAATGGGTTGTCATAAGTGCCCTTCAGGCAGCGACACAGTATATACCAAGTAATCGTAAATACGAACTAACAAGTAACTTAATAACAAAAATATTATTAGAAAAAAGGAGAACAAAAAAATGGAAAAATTCAACAACGATTTCAATCTTGATGTAACAGTATCAAAGGACGACACAAAGAAGGCAGATGTAAAGATTACAAGTAAGTCACTTTGCACACCAGGCTGTGTAACAGGTGTATTAATGGGCTGTAACAATAAGACAGCTACATGCAACTGCTCAGTTCATGTTGGATAATCAAAAATAGTAACTAACAAATAACTTAAAAACAAAAACACAAAAATTTATCAGAAAAAAGGAGAACAAAAAAATGGAAAAATTCAACAACGATTTCAATCTTGATGTAACAGTATCAAAGGACGACGCAAAGAAGGCAGACGTAAAGATCACAAGTAAGTCACTTTGCACACCAGGTTGTGTAACAGGTTTATTAATGGGCTGTGCTGGATCGTCAGCTACATGTAACTGCTCAGTTCATGTAGGATAATCGGAAATACTAACTAACAAGTAACTAAAAAAAACAAAACTAAAAATATTAATCAGAAAAAGGAGAACAAAAAATGGAAAAATTCAATAACGATTTCAATCTTGATGTAACAGTATCAAAGGATGACACAAAGAAGGCAGACGTAAAGATCACAAGCAAGTCACTTTGCACACCAGGTTGTGTAACAGGTTTATTGATGGGCTGCGCTGGATCGTCAGCTACATGTAACTGCTCAGTTCATGTTGGTTAATCGTAAACAGGAAAGGCTAATCAGTAGTTTTTACTGATTAGCCTTTTTTTTGAAAATGAAAATTCAATTTAAATCTTTAGAAAATCTTTAGAATTAGATTTTAAGATAGACGTAAATAAGGAGGAGATACAGATGATTTTAAGAACAGAAAATCTAACAAAAAAGTATTTTGGCTTTACAGCCGTTGAAAATGTAAATCTGGAAATTCCAGAAGGAAAGATTTATGGATTGCTGGGACCAAATGGAGCAGGAAAATCGACAATATTAAAAATGATTACAGGAATTGCGAAGCCAACCAGCGGAACAATATATTTTGATGAAAAGCCATGGACAAGAAAGGCTCTAGCCGATATAGGAGCATTAATTGAGATGCCTCCAATTTATCCTAACCTGACAGCATATGAGAACATGTTGGTGAAGGCAAAGCTTTTAGGGGTACCTAAGGAACGTATTCAGGAGAAGCTTGAGATTACAGGAATTGCAAAAACTGGCAACAAGAAGGCAGGAGATTTTTCTCTTGGAATGAAGCAGAGACTTGGTATTGCTTTAGCTTTACTAAATGATCCAAAGCTTCTTATTTTGGATGAACCTACTAATGGATTGGACCCTTACGGTATTGAAGAGCTACGTGAATTACTGAGAAGTTTTTCAAAGCAGGGAATTTCGATTATCATGTCCAGCCACATTTTAAGTGAGGTTCAGATGATAGCAGACGCAGTAGGCATTATTTCAGAAGGACATGTAGTATATCAGGGAATGATTACACCTGAGGATGATTTAAATGCTATTTTCATGGAGTACACAAAAAATAGGAGGTTAGTAGGATGAATTATGTAATCGCAGAAACAATTAAGACACGAAGAACAATACTAAGTTACTTTATATTTTTAGCACCAGTCATTAACGTAATTTTATGTTTCTTGATGGCAGGCTCATTAAATATTCAAACTTTCGAATTGTATTGGTGGTCTACATTTATGATTCCAGCATTAACAGCACTATTTTGCTCTGAACATGAACGCCAGAATAAAAAATCTGGAAATGACAAGATGCTTTACACCTATCCAATCGATCTTTACAGGTTTAGAAATGCAGGAATCGCAGCTCTTTCTGTAAAACTGTTTTGGGTATATTTAGCAATGGCAGTGGTATCTGTAGTTTCAACATTCTTTCTTGGAGTATTACGCATTTCCTATGGAGTTGCAGTAGGAAGCTACTTAATCCTTTATATTTGTAGTCTTTGGATGGTTCCTGCTTGCTTACTATTAAGCAGATACATGAACATCTATATTTTATTATGTGTAAACGTGGTATTGAATATTATGCTTCCAGCATTTGTGGCAGACACACCTCTTTGGGTAATTTGTCCGTACAGCTATGGACCAAAGGCAATCGAAGCACTCGCGGGTATCAAAGTATCAGGCGATTACATTGCGCCACAGGGAGTTAATCTTACAGTTCTAATTGCAGTGGCATTGTCGTTAGTGGTATTCCCTGCTTTATCTATTTGGGAATCTAAATTATATAACAGAGGATTTTTTGAGAAGAGGGTAAAGAGTAGATGATACAAGCACAGATAATCAAATTAAGACGTACACCATTCATTTGGTATCTTGCAATAACAACCATTGGTATTATTAGCATGTTTGTTTTATACAACCTGATATATGCCTGGAAACCATTGGGAGAGAGGTTACAGCTGTTATACGAGGTTTATGGGGTATTCCTTTCATTACTCCATGGACTGACCGTATTTTTCCTTATAAATCCAGAGGAACAGATGGCAAATATGTATCAGCTTCTGTCAGTACGGAGGAGAATAATGATGTTTCTCTCTCTTACGTTCATGGTGTGGGCAATAGAAACAATACGTTTAATTCTTACTTTTGCAGCAGTGGGAATTCAAACAGGAATTGCCTTGACAGGAAAAGACATCCTTTTATTTATCATAGGTGAAGCAATATTATCTGTAATCAGTATTCTGTTCCACTTGTGGGTGAATTTGAAGTTTGGCGTTGCCCTTTCCATGTTCTTTGCTGCACTTGAAGTGTTGCAGTCTGTAATGTATAGCAACATCGCCATTGTTGGAGGTTGGAGATACTTACCTACAGCCTGGGCAATGGAGTGGAAGAGTGATGTCGTAAATCAAACCTGGAATACACAGCTTCTTTTCTGGGGCAAATGCGTAATGTTGATTCTCCTTACAACTGCACTCTTTAGTGCGTGGTTTCAGCGCTGGGAAGGAAGAAAGAAGTGATAAAACGACAAATTATACTGGAACAAACGGTAAAAGGTTGGAGTTAGATGCATAGAATAGTGTAAAAAAATACAATTGAAGGCAATAAACGTGTTACTTCCGTCAATAACGTAAATATGGCAGGTCCCTTTGATAAGGTTATTACTGTAAACGACTAGTCTAAATGTAACGAACAAAAGAAACATTGTGGGTAATAACAAGAATAGGAGATCAGCATATGGAGAAGATTTTGATTGTCGGAGAAGATTTAGATTTAGAAAAAGAAATGTATACATGGCTTATACCAGATGGATATGAAGTTGAGGTGTTACGTTCTTATGAGTATGACCATCTTAAGAAAAAGAAGTTTGATTTGATTCTGTCTGAAATCCCAGAAGAGGGAGCAGACATCTATTACAAGGATTTGATTAACACATTTGATTGCAAAATAATTGCAATCGTTCGAGAAGAGGACGTGGATGAACTTCAGGAGTGTGGTGATGCAGGAGTTAGAGATTATATATTCATGCCAATACGTAAGAAGGAGCTTCTTACAAAGGTAAAGTGGCTGGTACAAAAAAATTCCTGTCAGGTAGAAAATTATTCCGGAGTTTTATTCAGCAATCAGGAATACAAGGTTTGTATTAATAATAAATGGATATACATGACCAGAAATGAGTATCGCATCTGTAAGACTCTGGCAAAGAATTCGGAACAGACTTTTACCAAGGATCATATTTATGATTTCATTTATGATTTGGAAAAGGATACTCAGATAGAAACAATAACAGAGTATATCTATTCTATTCGCAAGAAGTGCAAGGAAGTAGCGGTGAACCCAATAGAAACCATTTGGGGGTTGGGATATCGCTGGAATTACGAAGAATGTATGTGATATAATGAAAATAAATAAAGGATAGGTCAGGTTTTACTTAAGGCCAATAATTAATAACTGATTTTAAGCCGATAACTAAGGAGAGACTAATGTCTACAGACGAGAAGATCGCTAGTGTACAGGCATCCTTTGCTATGGAGGATATGATTCTCACTGCTGAGGAGATTGAGCGTGGGAGAATGATAATTGAAGATAAGGTAGATGTGGAAGATGTAGTTCGAGAGATTACATCCAGATATGTTTCAGTAGGATAAGCCTATGATGGATGAATATTACCGTTATGAGTACGAAGATAACGGCCAGTACTGTTATCCACATACTCACATTCTCAAGAACAAACTTGATATTCACGACAAGGATGAACTGTTCAAGGTGGAGCAGGAGCTTAGCTCTGCCAGATACTTTGAGCTTGTGAAGCATCCAATCCCTGGCGATTTTTCTTTAGACCACCTATGCGCCATTCACAGGTACTTGTTTCAAGATATATACGACTGGGCGGGAAAGATTCGCACAGTTGACATTTCAAAAGGCACGATTTTCTGCCTTACTCAGTTTATAGAGATAGAATTTAAAAAAGTTCAGGAGTGGCTCATAAATAATGAGTACCTTCAGGATGTACACGATAAAGAGGTAATGGCGAAGCGCTTGGCTTACCTAATCGGTGAGATAAATATGATTCATCCATTCCGAGAGGGCAATGGAAGAGCCCAGCGTGTGTACATCGAGTATGTTTGCAAAAACAGTAAGACCTTTGATATTGATTTTTCAAAAACTACAAAGAATGACATGATACTTGCCAGCAAGGAATCAGCGGTGTTGAACTACGAGCCTTTTGAGGAATTGCTGTATATATGTCTGGTAGAAATGTAAATGATAGTCTATTAAGAGGGAATGGTTGAATTAAAGCCATTCCCTCATACTTTATTCATAGAAATTTCATAGTTAATACCCCTTAACATTATAAAATTAATAACAATTACAGCCGATATTGAAAGTGTAGTAGTATATCTGCGTTTATTTTTGCGTGCAAAAATATCCCAGAAAGCTGCTAAATTTCAAGAAAGACATGGAATATGGGGTTTTTCATGTAAAGGGGAATTGGCCTATGAGAGAGAACTTAAACGCAATCAAAAGATTAGTGGCGTTTACGCTCACGGTTCTGTTGCTGGGAACAACTATCTGGAATGATGTGTTTGTAATAGCGACAGAAGAAAATCACTGCTCGGAGTATGTGGATGACCAGACTTATGCAGCCAACATACTTCAACCAGTTGGAGAAGGAGATGGATACTGCGATCACTGTGGTCAGGTAGAGCAGGCTCATGTTCATGCAGAAGAGGAACCTGTAGTCGAAGAAGATGCAGCAGTAGAAGAGGTGCAGTCAGCTGAAGACCCTTCAATAGAAGAGCCGGTTGAGGATATCACTGTGTCTGAAGAGCCACAGCCAGAGATTGAAAACACAGAAGAACCTGTGTCTGTTAGTGATGAAGAAATATCCCCAGAGGATACCCCTGTAATAGATGAAGAAACCCCAGATGAAGATATAGAAGAAACTGACGAAGAAGTTGAAGAGGACGAGGAAGAAGAGGACGAAGAGAAGGATAAAGAAGGCGAAGAGGAAGAATGCGAGCACGAATGGGAGTACGTTTCAAATAATGATGGTACTCATGTGAAGAAATGCTCTAAGTGTGGTGAGGAAAGTACAGAGGATTGTACTTTTAATGAGGATGGAAAGTGTATCCACTGCGGTTATGTGCAGGAAGAAGAATGCGAGCATGAGTGGGAATACATTTCTAATAACGACGGTACTCACATTAAGAGATGTAAGAAGTGTGGTGAAGAGATAACTGAGACTTGCCAGCTGGACGAGAATGGTATTTGCCACGACTGTCTGTATGAGGATGAGAGGCTGATTTATCAGGAGTTCTCAAAGACCTTCTATGGAATTAAAGTCATGGTTAAAGGTATGATTCCTCGTGGTGGTACAGTAGATATTTACTATGTAGGAACAAAGGCAGCAGAAAATAAAGTAAATGATAACATTGAAGAAGGAACCTTCAGGGCTTTTGCGGCTTATGATATCAACATTTACTACCGTGATGGAAGCAAGTATCAACCATCTTATGATGACAACACTGTAGAGGTTACTTTCTCTGGTGTGGATGAATTAGCAGAGACACCTGACGAAGAGATAATTGTCTATCGAATCGAAGAGGATAATTCCGTAACAGAGATTGAAGCTGATGTAGCTGGTGAAGAGGTTTCTTTCGAAGCTGAGCATTTCTCAGAATATGTAGTTGGTACAGAGGGAAGCTATTTAGCGCTCATGTCCCATGAAAGCTTTGCTGCAATAGCTACAGCATCAAGTGCAAAAAAATATACACGAGTTAAGTATGCATCATTTGATATGTATGCTATTGCAAATGTAGAGTATTCATTCAAGGCTAGTGTTTATAGAAATGTTGAAAATAAAAACAATCCGATAGTTGGAGAGCCAATCGCAGAGGGAGAGATTAATAATCTAAAAGTAACTACTACGGGTTGGACGACTGTGCAGATACCATTGAGTGAAAAAACAACTGGTGATGGATATATTGTAGCAGGTAATGATTATGCAATCGTTATTGATCATGAAGATTGTGAGGTAAATCTCGGTTATGCAAAGCAAGACAGGGGAGATTCTTACACTGTAGTAAAAGAGGGCGAAACATCATGGATTTGGGATAGTTTATGTGACAATGCACTCTATATCACAACAGCAGCAGTAGGTGATGTGGCAGCAACATTAGAGCTAGTTGATGAGCCAACAACAGATAGTTTTGAAAGCTTAAGCCTAGCTATAACAGACTCTAGAGCTAAGAAAATAGATAACACATACTATATTGCAAAAATGGGTGATTCTGAAGAAGGAATAACTGTTACCGCACAGTTAAATCCAAATGCAGAAAGAACAATTACTTGGTCTTTACCAGGTTCAACAACATCTGGAAAGACAACAACAAATCAATTCTTAGAGATTACTGCTGATAAACCGTTAACTGCAGTAATCAAAACAGTTAATTCTGGTGAAACCACAATTACTGCAAAGTATCGAAGTCTTGAAGCAGAAATTAGAATAGTTGTACTAAACATTAAAATTAATGGGGTAGAAGCTATAGGTGATACCCCTGCTTGTGGTGTGAAATATACCGGAAAAGCTATGACAAGCTCAGATGTGAGGGTGCAACTATACAAAGCTGACGCAGAGATTACGGGTAATAGTGTTTCGGTAAGTTTACCTCAGGACAAAAATGTAGGAATAAAAGATGTTACCGTTAATTATATAGTTGGAACAACTACGATATCGTTTGTGAGATATTTTACAATTGATCAAATAGATATTGGATATGTACTAACAGATGGTGGCCCAAATGCTTTTGCAAATGCCAAGTTTACCTTTGATGATAAAGGACAAGTCACAGCTGTTACGGATGTAAACACAAACAATATTCTTACGACAACTCCTGAATACGCTAAAGGAGATTTTACTGCTACTGTAACAAGCGTGAATGGTATTACATATACAATAAAGCTTGAAGGCTGTAATAACTTTACTGGTCAAGTATATGTTGATTATCAGCCGAGCGACATAACAACAGCATTAACTGTTGAACTAAGCACAAATTCAGCGTTGAAGAATTGTACATATAATGCTCAACCTGTAACCCTTACACCAGGACCAAGTAATAAAGGATGGACTGAATTGACATTCAGAAATTACAAGAGAGAGGTGGTTACAGATTTAGTTATATCTGGAGAAGGTGGAAATGCCACATATACCATTTATGATTACATGGATGGGTATGGGGCTGCAGACTATGCAAGAAATGGAAAAGAAGCCAGTCCAAAGACGGCAGGAAAAAAAGCAATTGTTGTAACCATAACAAGTGGTGGAGTTAGCGGTAGTGTTGCAACAGAGTTCACTATTGAAAAGGCTGAATTGGATAATACAGTAATAGAATGGACTAATGGTGGTGATGGTTCATTTTTACATGACCCTGATGGAAAACCTGTTGAACCAAAGCCAAGCGTAGATTTTGAAGTATATTTTAAGGGCGAAAATAATGGAGAGCTTGGGGCATTAGTTGATTCGACAGATTATGTAACAACATATCCATCTGATCACACAAATGTAGGATCAGATGCGATTCTAAAGATAACAGGTGCTGGTAAGAACTTTACAACGAGTTCTTATCTTACAAAACACTATACTATTAAACCTAATTTCCAAGTAGATGCTGTAGTGCGTATAAGCGAAAATGGAAATCATGATGGAAATAAAAAGAATAATTATGATACAGGCTACACAAGATATTATGACGGAGTAGTGCCTGCTACGGCTCCATCACCTACTGCGTTGTCGCCTAAGCTTACTGTGCGATTAGATAAAGATCTTGTATATAATCAAGACTACACATACGTAATATATGATTCATATACAAAAGGCGGCACAACTGAAGATATATCTCCTAAAGTAGGAACAAAGTATATTGTTATCACACCAATTAATGATTATGCAGGTAATACAGAAATAGTAGCAACATATAAAGTTGTTCCATTACCTCTATCAGAAATAGAAAACAATATTGTTTGGGGAACAAAAGCGAAGACTGACAAGACCTTTAATAATAGACCACATACATGGACAACAGCGATTAGTAGCGGATATATGTATTCCGCAAAGTCATTTAATAACAACATAGCAATAGACTGGGATACAGTTGCTAGTAACGATCCAGATTTAACAATAAAGCTTGGGGATAACTATCTTATTGAAGGAAAAGATTTCGAAATTGATTACGGAAGTGATTATGTAAATGCTGGCACAGTCACTCCAAGAATTGTTGGCAAGGGCAATTTCGAAGGATCGGTACTTAGTGGAAGTGCGTATAGATATACAATTAAACCAGCATCAATTACAAAGCCAGAGAGTGGAGAACCAGAGGCTAAGGCTAGCTTAGTCGGCATGGAAGATCTTACATTTGATGGACTTGCAAAGCATCCAGGTGTAAAAGTAGAAATTGGTACAACATTTTCTGAGGAATATAGCTATTCATCAGGAAACTTATCTAGTGCGAATTTTGATGTTGTATATGACGAGAAAACAAATAAGTCTCCTGGAACATCAACGATTACTATAAAAGGAAAGAATAATCTTACCGGTACAGCCATAGTTTCCTTTAACATTGGTACAAATACAGCTGAGTATAAAGAAATATATTTGAATGGAAGTGTTCAGGTAAATCTTACGAACGATAAACTTGGTGAAAACCCAATTAATAATTCAGACGGAAAACGCGTAGGATGGGAAAGATTATATAAATGCACAGCTATTGATGTTTATTACAAAGGAGAAAATCAGCCTATTACATTCCAGGTTTCTGTTATTGGAAAAGATGGAGTACCACTAACAAAAAATAAGGATTTTTCATACACATTTAAAAACAATACCTCTGTGTATGAGGATGATTTTGATGTAAGTACGACTCCTTACTCTGCACCTTATGTGAAAATTGTTGGTATAAATGATTATAAGAACAATAATGCAATTGTTTTCTTCAATATTAAGAGAAGAGAATTAACCGAGGATGATGTAGTTGTTACCTATAGGTATGATGGGGAAAAGGAAAGCTATCCTTATACTGGGGCAGATGTAGAGGTAGAAGACCTTGTTGTCAAGTTGAAGAATGATTCAACAGAATTGACAAAAGGAACTGATTATACAGTGACATATCCTGACAACATGAGTAAAACTACAGCTGGTGAAAAGAGCTTTACAATAAACTTTAAAGATAAATATACAGGAGAGGTGACAAAAGAGTACAGAGTAGGCTTGGATATTAAGGATGCCAGCGTGAAGATTTCTAACTGGTATGATGCAACAGATGTCTTTGATAACAAGACAGATAGTGGAAAGGTATTTGTTACAGAGTGGAGACAGCATGCTCCTATGGTTAGACTAAAATGGAGCAATGGTAAAGAAATCTTCATTAACGAAGCTACAGCCAGAGAGCCAATCTCAGCAGTAGATTTAGATACTACTCCTGGTTATACTGCAAATAATAATGCACAAGATATAACAGGTATTACAGTGACTGCTAACAGTAGTCTATTTGGTGCGCCTGCAGCAGATAAGGATATTTTCCGTTCTAGAGCCGCAGGTAATGATGAGCCAAACTATAATACTGTTACACTTTCTATTAGTCCAAGTGCGACACCTGCGGGCTATTATTGTAGTGAAGAAGGCGGAGTCCGTGAAATCAAGTACATGATTAAGCCTGTAAGTTTTGCAAAGCTCGAAAGTGCAAGCCATAAGGTATATACCACTCATACTGCATATTACGATTATTATGGTGGTGATATTCCAGTTACTATTGAGGGATATTTACAGAGTGGATCTACAAATAATGTCGCGACAAATTATGTATTGAAGGCAGGAGACTATAGCCCAGATCCATTTAAATTAGATGGAAATAATGATGTAAGTAATTCATATTCTAAGGCAATTCATGGTGTAGGTAACTTTACTGACCCTAGAGAGTTAACATTTACAATTAGACAGGGTTTGGTAAATGTTTATATTAAGAGGGAAGCTACTGATCCAAATACAAAGATATTACCTCTTAACCCAGATGCTGATACTACGGGGCCTACACTTACAACTACTGCTAATACAACTGCGTCTGAATGGCCATTTAATTTTTCAACAGCAAGAGGAGAGAATTACTTATATGATGGAGATGAGCATGTTCCAGATATAGTAATAAAGGCTGAAGATGGAGAAACTCCGTTAACAGAGGATGTTGATTACACGATAACAAAACCGGCTGACGTAACAAACATTGGAACTAAAGTTCTTACTATTAAAATTACTAACAATAACTATGTACAGGATACAATTAAAGTCACTTATGAAATCATGACAAATGACATTTCATCATTTGTCTGTGAGTTGAGCGATTTAAAGTATACAGCATCTACATACTCGCTTAATGATATTATAAATTCTATTGAAAACAAGAGCCTTACACTTAAAGTAAAGGAACCGGGAACAAATGGTAAGGAATTAGAAATAGGAAACGACTTCACTATAGTACAGGCTGCTAGTAAACTTGGTAAAATAAATACAGCATTGAGTACGAAATTAGGTAAGAATTTTAAGAGTATTCTTGAACCTTCTGAGTATGATGCACAAGACAATCCGCTATTCGTACCTTCTTATAAGTCGAACTATATCTTTATAGAAGGTAATGGTACATACAGCGGATACTGCGCTGTGCCATTTACTATTTACCTTGATATTAGCTCTCACAGCTCCTCGGCAGGTCTGGCCAGGGTATTTATGCCAGATTCTACATATACTCTAACGCAGGAAACACAGCATAATGTTCGTCCTACAATCATGTATAAGTCATCCTCTGGCGGAGAATATGATAGGACGATTAGTTATGATGGAGTTAATTCAACTGTATTGGTAGATAATAAATCAAAAAATGTATATACAATTAGCCGAGATAATGCAGGAAAAGTAGGTCCTGATGATACTCTTGCAGTAGTAGGTCAATATATATGCAAGGGTACTGCTACCTCTGTAAAATATGAATACGGGAATACTGTGTGCTTCGTTGAGGATTTAGATAAAGCAGGTCTTAGTATGAATCCTTCTATTTACGATTACACAGGTAACACCGGAGTAGATTCCATTCAGCCAGTAATAAAGGGACTATTAGGTACTAAGGGTACAGATTATGAACTGACATACACATATAAAAAGTATAAAACAGATTCAGATTTTATAACTCCTAATCCTAACGAAGTAGTTGATGCTGGATATTATAATGTAAAAATTAGTGCCACAAGTACAAGTAAATACTATTCAAATAATACAAATACAACGCTTGAATTCTACGTAAAATATAATCTTTCTACAGCTACTATGGCTTTTATAAATCCGGATACGGGTCTACCAGAGGATAGCGTGGAGTATACAGGCGCTGCAATAGATATGACGAAGCGAGTAATAGTTACTGTGAAAGATACAGGTGATTTGTACGAATATGGTCAGAATGGACATAATATCGATTTAGTACAGGTAAAAGAAAGTGATAGGTCTATTACAAATATTGCTGAACACCGAATTACGGTTATACCTAAAGATACTGAGCTTGTAAGATCTAATACTAGTCTGACTAAGAGCTTCTATATTACAGAGGTATCGCTGAAAACAAAGGCTACATTTGAGTTTGATGAAAATGTGACAAACTTACATTATACAGGCGGTCCGATTGAACCAAAGGTAAAGGGATATATTACATTAACAAACAAGGCACTAGTGCAGGGACAGGACTATCGTGTTAGCTATACAAACAATACCAGTGCGTCTGGCACTAATTCAGCTGGTGTAAGAATCACAGGCCTTGGCTCATATGCTTGTCCTACATTTACTACAAATTTAACATTCACTATTAAGCCACTAGATTTATCAGATTCATCGGTTGAAATTGAAGTAGGGGAAGCAACTTATAACGGATACTATATTAATCCAGAAGATATTGACATGGATAACCCAGATAAGGGTTATGCAACAGTAAGACCGACTTATGCTCTGTATTGTACAGATTCTAAGGGTGTAAGACGTCAGTTGCTAGAGGAAAAGGGTAACATTACAAATGGCGATTGGAAGGCGTTGGATTGGACATATAACTATACCGCTAAGGAGAAAACTGATGAAACGACCAGCTCAGGAATAATAGCATCTAAAGCACCTTACTTTAGAATTCAGCCAGGTTCTTCTGGAAATCTTGCAGGTGAACGTTTAGCTTCATTTACTATAAAAAAGCGTGATGTTAGTAGTGGCTCAGTTACGATTGCACAAAGAACAGCTGAATACACAGGAGGAGCTATTGATGTATCCAATGTTGTAAAATTGACAATACCTTATACAAATCCTAAGACCGGCAACACATTTAACGTACCACTTACACAGCAAGGTGCATATAGTGTGGTAGGAGATAATTATGATTATGAGGTAACTGTTACTAAAGATGGCAATCATTATCCTGATGGAAAAATTTATGAAACAGGTGTATATCAGATTAAAATATCAGGAAAACATAACTGTGAGGGTGAAAGAGAAGAGACTTTTGAAATAACACCTAGGTCTCTCTCAAATAATTTCCATTACTACTATAAGTCTTCAGATAGCTCATTCTACCCAAAGAATTGGGAGAGCTGTTATATACCAAGTGCAGATAGTACAACGACTCCTAAGTACGAGGTAGAAGATACATCCGATACGACAGGACTTAAGATATCAATAGATGATGTACCAAAGATTAATTCACCTGAGTATCCGAACAATAAGCCTAGCATTACTATTTGGGATAAAGGTGCTATAGTTATCACCCAAAATTCCGATGGTACGACTTCTCAAAAGCAAGGTAGAGAGCTGGTACAAGATGTGGACTATAAGGTGACTCCACAGAATAACTCAGGAGCAGGCTCTGCTGGCTGGAAGAAGAATGGTACATCAAAGGTTAATGCTGATATAGCTGATGGTTCACCATATGTAATTATTGAAGGTATGGGTAATTACAAGGATTCCATCAATATCCCTTATAACATTGGTAAGAATATTAATAATCAGGAATGGAAGATTACGTTTAAGGCTAGTCAGGAATATGAATATAAACCACTAAAGGCAGAAGAGCCATATAATCTTACCTTTGAATACAATGGCAAGAGTCAAAAACCTACTGTAACAGTAAGGGATAAGAATGGTTATGCTACTCTTGCAAGAGGTACAGACTACGAAGTAACCTTTACTGACAAGGATGGAAATGAAGATGCTATAACCAACGCTGGATACAAGTACGTAACCATCACAGGTATAGGTGATTACTGCGGAACTATCAAGCAGATATACAGTATTACCAGAAAAGGCGTTAATGCGATTGCATATACTCATAATGAGTATTTGCCTAATATAGGATCATTTACAAATGAGAGCCCAATGAAGGCTACAAGTGATGGCACAGGTTCTGGTACTGACATATTGGAGTTCTCTTTATCTGGCAGCAATATTGCCACATTTACAGAAACTACTGCAAAGAAGTATCTGTATGACACTAATATAGTTCCGACAGACGATTATAAGAAGTTCATTGGATATTATTACGTCAAGTATGATGGAACCGACTTTGTCCCTACGGTTACCGTAAAGGATAAGACATTATCAGATCTTATTATCGATAATGATGCAGATTTAAAGCCTATTACTCTTGATACCATTGAGAATGCGTCAAAGGCTTCTACATTTAAATATGATGATGTGGCTAAGGAGTGGAAGCTTGATACCTATTGTGATGTAAAGATTGAATTTAAGGTACAAGCTACAGATTCAACAGAAGCAGCCAATGAAACTGCAGAACAATCAATTAGTACTGGAATAGGAAATTACTATGTTCCTAAGAACAGTGCAGCGTTCCATATTCGCTACATCCTGATACCAGACAAATTTGATGAGAAGACCTTTACAGTCACATTTAAGAATGAGCATGATGGTAACAAGTATAAGTATACTGGTGCTGAACAGGAGCCAGATATTCTTGTAAAGGTAGGAACAAAGGAGCTTGTAGAGGACACAGACTATACAGTACAGTACAAGAATAATTTATATCCAGGCGAGGCTTCTGTCGTAATTACTGGTATTAATAACTATGCTCTGAAAGAGAATGTAGTAACAAAAACATTCACCATCTATGGAGACTTGAGTGATACGGTGGCATATTATCTGGACACACATGATACTGATGATGAAAGTGATGACACTTTTGTGAGATCAGACAAGCCTGTCCAGCAATATACAGGAACATATATCACTTATGGTGAGCCAGAAATCTACCTGTTCTTTGATCCAGACAGGCGAGGAGTAAGCAAAGAATTAGCTCTTAAGCATGAGAACACTGCCACTGAGAAAGCAGCTTATTCCGCTACAGGACACAGACCAATTAATAATACTGATGAGTATTCATTAGGAGGTTACGTAACATATACTGGTCTGGCTCCATATTGGACAGGTGAAAAGGAAATACAGTACAGCGTAGAATTTAATGCTGATGATGTAAAGATTGGGAACTTAGAGGATTCTTATACTTACACTGGCTTCAATATTATTCCTGACTTTAAGATAAGTGTATCTACTGCTACTGTAACAAAGACTGAGATTTCTAAGAATGACGAACCATATACTGAGTTTAAAGAAAATGATCTTTCTAACTTTGAAGCATTAGAGAAGGATTACTTCAAGACGCCAGGTAAGTTCAAAGTCAGATTGTCATACCAGATTGGCGATAGCAGTGACAAGAAGGGACAGGCTGAGGGTGAATACGAGATTGTGCCAGTAAATATTAATTCTGCTAATGTGAAGGTTCTCTATTCAAGTAAGCAGAGATATACAGGAAAGCGTGTAAAACCATCTGTTATTGCATACATTGCGTCTACAAACCTTAGGACAAATCAGAGTCAGATGTATGATTTGACGAAGGATAAGGATTACACCATAGACTACAATGAGAGTAATCAGAATGGAAATATTGAAAATGTAGGCTTAATGTATATCAAGGGTATTACAAGCAACTATGTTACTGGTACAAGACCAGAGGTCTTTGATATTGTACTTGGAAGTATCACAGGACTTGGAGTTATTGAGAACACAGGAACCACTGTGACAATTAAGTGGAATAGAGAGATTTATTCATCTGGAACTGAATTGATGCTCCAAAAGATGAATAGTAGTGGAACATATATAGATTGCTATAGCAGTCCGGTTAAGACTACTGGCACTACTAACACCTATAAATTTACAGGTCTTGCAAGTAGTACAAATTATAGGGTACAGGCGAGAGCATATGTAAATGGAAATCAGAATAAGGGTGTTATTAGCACACTTAAAGTACCTACTGGAGTGGCTACCACAGATATTACTGTTACAAGCAATGCATCACAATCTGCTACTATTAAGTGGGATAATTATGGAGATGCAACACTCTACTACATCTACAGAGCTGAAACAGCAACAGATACTGGTTCTATAGTTGCAATAGTTCCAACCAACATTACCTCTCAACAGTTTACAAATACTAACCTGACTAGTGGTAAGACGTATTACTACTACGTTGTGGGATATTATTTGAATAACGCAGAATTAACGAGAATTAATGAATCACCACACATGGATGTAACAGTTAAGTAAATAGTGGTTTCTAGGGGCGGCCAGATGGCCGCTCCTATTTTTATATGGGTAAAAAAGAAAAATATGTGGATTTTATGCAATTATTGATTAGAACTGCTAAAATAAAGAAAAAGTATATGGGGCGTATTAATGTATGGCGGAAAACAAAAGGTTCATCATAGGTGGCTTCGAGTTTGAGACCTACTATGAGTACAGAGCAGCACAGGAGGATGTAAAGAAAATAGAGTGCATCAATGCGGAGCTTGATATTCAAGATCCTGAGGTTGCTTTGCGCCTTTATAACGATATTCGTGACGGTATTATTACCTTCAATAGCCCAATAGGAAAGCAGTATGTAGACCACGTGGCAGACATCGTAGCAAATAAGTCTGCAGGTATGCTTGATGATAGGGAAATCATAGAGGAAGCAGCAGGAAAGGCTAAGAGTTCTAGGCTCTTTGGCCTTATTTTTGTGGGTATTGCAGCAGTGTTAATAGTTATCTTTGCAGGCATCGAGATAAAAGAGATTGCTGAGACCAGAAAAATCGCTAAGTTACAGGAAAGTGTCCAAAAAGCATCGAACACTAATAATTCACAAAATAACGTTAAAATTGATAATGAAATTGACGATATAGGTACTGTAGAGGATTCAAATGCAGGTCAGAGTGAGGAAAATAACTCACCTGCCAAAGTCATTGAGGAAGATTTAATCAACAGTCCATGGGATACACACTACGTGGAAGGTGAAAGAGTAATTCTTCCAGAGCTCACAGAACTATATTCGGCAAATCATGATTTGGTAGGGGTTTTAGAGATAGTAGATACTGACATCAACTATCCAGTTGTTCAGACTCCAAATGACCCAGAATATTATCTTCGCAGGGATTTTTATGGCAACGATAGCACAGGCGGCACTTTATTTGTGGACTATCGATGCGACATATTAAACCCAACCACCAATACCATTATCTACGGTCACAACATGCGTAAAGGAACAATGTTTGGTGGTTTGAAGCGATACCTGAATTATGATTACTATCAGGCACACAAAAAGATAATATTTAAAACACTCTATGAAGAACAGGAATATGAGGTTGTAGGAGTAGGTTTATCAGAAGTGGGATATGACGATGATGACACCTACAAATACTACGATTTTATCGACGCCATAACTGGTGCTGAGCTTCAGGAGTTTTTAGATAACATCCAGCGTTTATCTGCATTTGATGAGACTATCGATATTTCAAGCACTGATAAAATATTGACTCTCAGCACGTGTAATACTTATAAGGAAGACGGCAGAATGTTCATCGTAGCAAAGAGAGTCAAATGATTGACACTTTAATGTATGCCTTGATATTTGGGGTGGGGATGCTATGGTGAAAAAAGGATTTTTTAAAAAGACAGGATGTATTCTAATTAGCGCGTCTATTATTCTCGCGGGCTTCACGTTTTTGGGAAGTACCGTGTCTGAAGCGGAAGGTACCTATACTGATGGTGTGTATACGGCTACTGGTGGTGAAACAATTACTTCAAGTTCGCTAAACACTAATCAAAAAAGCGCCTTAGAAAAGGTTTATTCAACTGGAGACCTTACTATTGGAGAGAGTGTATTAAAAGGTTGTCCTTCTTTAACACAAGTTTATGTTGAGGGTAATTTAACATTAAATAGATTGTCACTGGCAGATAACCAAAGTTTAAACACTGTATATGTTACAGGAAATCTTTATGGAGCAGATGGAACCACATTCCAAGGAAGTGATGGAGTAAGTATTACTATTGCTGGACAGAGTCCTGGTTCTGGATATTACATGGAGGATGGTGTTCTCTATAAAGACAACACTCTTGTATATGTATCATGGAGTGCTGGGTCAAGAGTAGAAGTTCGTACAGGAACTAAAGGGATTATGGCTCACGCATTTGATAACAGTGCTGTAACAGAACTGGTTTTTAAGAATGGTGGTGCAGATTTAATTAACGAGGGAGGCTTTGGCGTTCATGATAATTGGCCTCTTGCCGGAACTGTATGCTACGCATATGGCTCAACTGAGACATCAGCAACAGAAGTAACAGATTTCTTCACAAAAAGATGTAGAACTGCAGGAACAGATAATATCCAGTATGATTCTGGTGGAAGCGGCGGAGGTGGAAGCTCCGATCCTGAAGAAGAGTTTTCATATACAATAATTAAGAAGTTTATGTCTAAGGATGGAGTTGAGGATTCTACTAAGTATTCTTCTCAGTCATATGGTCCATATACAACAGCACAAACAGTAACAGTACCTACCTACACTGATTACACAGTTGTTGTATATAAGGACAATGTTCAGACAAGCGGAACCTCATTTACAGTATCAACTGACACAACCTTTAGATTTGAATATACAGCCACAGTTGATGAGCCATCTGACCCAAGTGATTCCGGTGACCCAACTCCTACAGGTTCACCGACACCTACAGGTTCGCCAACACCTACAGGTACACCTTCAAATGGTAAAATGTACACCGTTACTGTAGTGGACGAGTTCTACAAATCTGATATGTCAACCATGACAAAGACCATTACTCGTTCAACAAACAAGTATACTGATGGAGCATCATATTCATTCAGTCCTACAAGCTATACAGGCTATTCACACTGGGGCGGAAGGAATGAATCAGGTGTTGTACATGGTGATATGAAGGTTTACTTCTTCTATAAGCCTACTGATGGTAAGTCAGCGACTACAGCTGCAGCAACTACAGGCACAAATAATACACCTGGAATTACTGCAAGCGCAGAGGCACAGACCACTAACAAATATGTTGTTACCAAGGGCGGTGGCCAGGTAATAGCTCAGAATAACGGCGATGTCGTAATTGTCTGCAACGGTGAGTTAAGTAAATTGTTATATATCCTGATGGATGGTGCCGTACTTAACAGCGCTAACTACACATTAGCATCAGGTTCAACAATATTAACACTAAAGAAAGATTATGTAGCAACCCTTTCACCTGGAGATCACGTAGTGCAGTTCCAGTATGATGATGGATACGCATTGACAGGACTTAAGGTGGTAGGCTCAAAGGCTACAACAACAGTTTCATATAAGATAAGCTCAGATGGTTCTATTTCATCTGGTCATACTAAGGATACTACCCCTAAGACGGCGGATGGATTCGACGCCAGATATCTGCTATGCATTGCAATATTCCTTCTTGGCGCCGGTTCAATACTTATGGGAAGACAGAGAAAGCTGGAGATGATTTTGGCAGACCAGCGAGAAGACTATTAAGGTGGAGAAAATGATTATCGAGACTATTATTTACGTGGCACTGTTAATTGCATTATTTTCAGTATGTGATAATAGCTTATCAAGGAGGTACTATGTCCCTTTAAAGGTGGTATGTAGTGCCTCCTTTTTAGTGATTCTTTGGATTAATCAGTGCTTTTCACAGAAGCTGTGGTTGCTGTTCTGGGCGCTTCTAGCATGCTTTGTAGGAGACCTGCTGATGGGCCTGTTCAATACATACATGAGAAAACAGTTTATGGCTCTGGGAATCATTGCATTTATGCTTGGCCATGTTGGACTGCTCAATTATATGTGCAGGATAACAGAGGACACCAGCATATGGGTATTCATTCTGCCAATAGTGGTTTGTCTGCTTTTGGTGTGGATGAAAAAGGCATGGCATCTTCATATGGGACGTTTACTTGTACCATGCCTGATATACTGCTATTTCGTCACTACAATGACTTTTAAAGCTATTGAGTGTGGAATGGCGGGTATGGGAGAAATAGCCTGCGCAGGAGTTTTGTTCCTGCTGAGTGATTTTACCATCTTATTTTTGTACTTCTTCCATTTTCCAGACAAAAAAAATAAGAGACTTGTCCATTTCGTAAATCTAGCGACATACTACATGGCAATTCTCTTATTTATATTCAGCCTTTAGGCTATTTATTGTAAGTAGCTTACAAATACGTTACCAAATGATGCGAAATAGTCCGTGGCCTCGGTCATGGACATTTTTGCGTTTTGTCCCTTGATAGGGTCGAAGTAAATGATGGTTGAGGCATCATAGCCTATTATCAGTACGGCAGTGTCTTCGCCGGTGTAAGCGTAGACTGGAGTGCCGTTGTTTACATAATAGAGAACTTCTGAAAGGCTTGCGCCTGTTAAGTCAAGGATGGTGTAATCCTTGAGTGTCTTTGTGAGTATGGAAATAGGGGTCTCACCATTCTCTAAGAGAGTGTGAACCTGAACATTTTCACCCTCGTGAACAAGCATTGCTGACAGTGCTCTTGCTGAGCCACTTGCCTCGTAATCGCTGGAACCGATTGTGATAGGGCTGATGGAATTCTGATAAGCCTTACGACCTCGCTTCCATATATATTTTGGCTCGTTATCAAGGACGATGCCCATTTCCGTATCTGCCATGGCGATGGCATCGATAAGATTATCGGTAGCAAGCTTTACCTTGTTACCAACATAAACAAAGTACTGTGTAGAGCTGGTAGCCGATGCAACAGAGATACTGTGGTTTTCATCAGCAAGTACTAAATCTGTAACATCATATTTAATCTTACCTAGCTTTTCATCTTCTTCGAGAGGGGTCATATTCAGTACGACTACCTGCTGTTTTACATCGTCTATCTCGGTAGTGATAGGAACGGCCTTGTTCTGCTCGCCGGCACTGTTTTTGATAGTGTCTTCTGGTGCAGCAAGAATGTTGCCGTCTTCGTCTATCTGGATTCTGTCAAGATAGATAGTATAGGACTGAAGGCTAACATCTGAGATGTATAAGCCCGCCTTTTTGTAATTCATCAACTGGCGCTCAGAACCACTGGTGATATCAGCAATGGTGAGAGAATACATAGGGTAAACCTTTGAACCCGCGCCATCAGTGGTGATGTCGTCTTTGTATATACGGCCGTAAATCAGATCCTCATCCATAAAGGCTAGTGGACGAAGGAGCTGGCCGGAATCAGCTGTTATATCGAAGGAGTGTCCAGTCTCCAAATCGATGATGTGGATAGCATCGGAAACGGTGGCATCCTCCATCCAGGCGAGATAACGACGTGAACCTGAGGAAGCGTACTGGCGATCATCAAGACCAGTAAGAAGCTCCTTAGTGGTCAAATCGTTAAGGTTCATATATAGAAGAGTTCCATTTACCATGATGTAGAACTCGTTGTCAGCTGTCTCATATAAAAGGTCTGAGAAGTTGGCGTTCAATATCTGGAAGGAGCTGGTAGATGGAATGAATACCTGCTCTGTGGAGATATTGGTGATGGCGTCGTAGTGATAAAGGTTGATACCGCACAAGCCCTCGTGTGGGCCTGAATTCATGTAGCCGTAAACTACGTAATCCATGGTACCAGACTCATCGATATTAAGAATGAGTACCTGATGCTGGTCGTAGGTAGAACGATTGTCGGTAGGGTCGTCCACGAAGCTGAAAATCTGCTTTACCTGACGGTCTGTCTGATTGTACTGGTAAAGGCTGCCGTTCTGCACGAAGGATACGATGGTGCCAGTCTCGTTTGAAAGGTACTGAACATCGGTATCAGTTATACCTATATTAACAAGGTTGTTTTCGATGGAGATGGAATTCTTATCCAGAATCTGCTCCATTGTACGGTCGTAAGCAAGGAGATAGAGGCGGTCTGCTGTATAGCGGATACGATAGTCCTCAGTACAGGTGTAATATTCCTGCTTGCCGTTGTTATCAAGATTAAGTGTGTAGCCAAGTGTAAGGCTGATATAGCTGGAACTGATATCAGTGAGGGCTACATTTGTTTCACCCACCTGTTTAGCTTTAAAAGTACCATAGGAAATCTGAGAAAGATTTGAATTGATAGTTACATGACTCAAATCCTGATTTGCCATGGATGGCTTTGGCTCGATATAAGTGGATAAATCAGAGGCATCCTCTGAAAGAGCTGTATGATGGAAGTACTGAGCAAAATCCAGAATCTCTTCCTCGTTACAACCCTGTGGCTGCATGATACGTGTGTAATAGTAAATCTTGTTAGAATTACTGGTGAGGGTGATTACCAAGAGATATTCTTCGTTGGCATCAATAAGGTTCTCAGCCTGAAAGCCTGCGGTGAGTACACCGTTCTTGCTCTTATATTTCAGTGCATTTTTGGAAATGTTACGCTGTGTATCCAGAGAGCGTATCTCATAGGAAAGACCATCGATGTCGTAATCATTGGTGTCTATAGATAAGGAAATGTTACGCTGGTCATCCAAAGGAATGATGGCATCTCTCATGTAGGCTGGATCCATCTCGGACAAATAGCCGTGGAGCTCTGTGGTAGCATCATTGAGATAATTTACCCTGACAACAGGCAGGGTAGGAGATGCTTGCTTAGAGATTTCCATGGTCTCAGATACATTAGTTATGATTTCAAAAAATACAAGGGAAGCTACAAAAACGACGAATAAAATGGCTATTCGCTGGATTATTTTGGTAGGAATCCCCTTTTTATAGAATTGTAATTTCATTAAGGACTCGCTTTCTTGCTTAATAAAAAATAAAGTGATATAATCCGTGAGATTAAAACACATAAGTATAATAGCATTAATTTTTAGTACTGTCTTGCTAAATTAAGATAGATGAGATTTTTTATATCGGAGGATTCATGAAGAAAGTACTTAAAAAAATAAAAGCCGGTTTTAGTTGGCTTGGTAATAATATAAAGAAACCATTCATAAAGCTTGCTAATTCAAAGGCTGTTCAGGGGTATCTTGGCTCTAAATTCCACAGAACCTGGCTTGCTCTTTGGGATAAATATGCATTTTGGATGCACATACCACTTGCGATGGCCATCATATTCCTTATGGAGTGGATGTCACGCCATTCTTTTACAGCGGCATGTACATTTGTATCAGATCACACAGGTCCTTACTTATTTAATTCATATTGCGTATTCGTAGCATTATCAATTGTATTTCTCAGTAAGAGAAGAGGCTGGTGGCGAGTATTCATCAGCATGGTATTTATAATTCTTGGAATTATAAACTGCGTCATTTTGTTGAACCGAGTATCACCTTTTGGTTATACAGATTTATATATGATTAGTGACCTGCTTACAATGCAGGATTCCAACTACTTCTCAGCCCAGCAGGCTATGCTGACCATTATCGCATTGATTGTCTACATTATAATAATGAGCATTTATGCAGCCCGTGGTCCTAAGAAGGAAGATGGAAAGCCATTCTGGCAGAGATTGATACTTGTAGTTGCTTTATTCGTATCACTTTATCCATCGACAATTCTTCTTAGAAATGCCGGAATCATGACATCATATTTCGGAAACCTTGCACAGGGATACCTTGATTATGGTTATTTATATGGCTTCTCCACATCCGTTTTAGACAGAGGTATGAACAGACCTTTCGGATATTCGGAGGCTAAAATCGATACAATTCTTGAGAATGACGGAGCCTATATCCAGACGCTCCAGACAGCAGATGGAACAAGACCTAATATAGTAGTTATCCTTTTAGAGTCTTTCTACGATGTTTCAGAGTGTAAGTTCCTTGAGACAAGCGAGGACCCAATTCCATTTATTCATTCATTGGAGCAAAACTACTCCACAGGACATTGTATCGTGCCTGTAGTTGGTGCCGGTACCTGTAACTCAGAGTTCGAGGTTCTTACAGGTCTCAGTTGTAACTTCTTTGGACCAGGTGAGTATCCACAGAAGACTATCCTTAAGGAAGTAGATGTAGAAAGCTACGCCGATGTACTTAATGAGATTGGTTACACATCTCACGTAGTTCATAACAATGGTGGTAACTTCTATTCAAGAAAGAACGCATTCTCCCAGATGGGATTTGATACCTTCACCTCGAAGGAACTATTAGATATTACAGAGTACACACCGCTTGGCAACTGGCCTACAGATGATATTCTTTTACCAGCTACCATTGATGCTATGGATACCACAGAGGGCAGCGATTTTATCTACACAATCACTGTAGAGGGACACGGCTCTTATCCAGAGTACGAGGTCGAGAAGAATCCTGAAATCAAGGTTAAAGCCAACGGTAAGACTGAAGGACAGAATTACGCTTGGGAATACTATGTAAACCGTATTCACAACGTAGACGATTTTATCAAGCAGTACATTCAGGCCTTTGATGAGCGTGGAGAGGACACTATCGTTATCATGTTTGGTGATCACCTCCCAACAATGGGTCTTACAAATGACGAAGTTACAACAGGCGATTTATACAAGACAAAGTATTTCACATGGAATAACTTTGGAATGGAAAAGAATGATATGGATCTTACTTCATATCAGCTTGTATCAGAGTATTTAAACAGACTTGGTATCCACAATGGAAACATTAATGGATATCACCAGACAGCAATGGCAGCAGGTAAGAAATACGGTACCAGCGAGTACATGAACGACCTTAGAATGCTTCAGTACGACATTATGTATGGTGACCGCTATACATATAAGGCAGGCAAAGAATACAAGGCTTCTGACATCGTTATGGGTGTTAATGAGGTAAATGTAGACAGCGCATATTTCTTCAATGGGAAGCTTCACATTTACGGCGATGAATTCACCAAATGGTCGAAGGTATTCGTCAACGACGAACAGGTTTCTACAAAGTATGAATCTGGTCAGGTACTTACAATAAATGCTAAAGACGTTAAGAATGGTGACAAGATTAAGGTTTGCCAGGTCGGAAGCTCAAATACAATCTTCCGTGAATCCAACGAGTACGTGGTCTATGATCCACACTATGTTGAGGAAACTGAGGAAGAGTCAATAGAAGATGGCGAGGCTGAAGCTGATTCAGCTGACTAAAGGCATAAAAAAAGGCTCCGCACAATATGTGCGGGGCCTTTAGTGTTTTTAGTATTCGCCGTTTTTGTAACGTGTGATGAGCTTTTCGATACGTCCATATGGATTGAGGAGCTCTGAGATTGAGCACTCGTGATTGAGAGTATCGATGATGTATGCGATGTACTTAGACATATCGCACTTGATGAAGTAGTCTTTGCTCTGAACTTCTTCTGGAAGGTATGTAAGGTTTGTTGTAACAACACGATAGATAATGCCGTCTGCAACAGCTTTATCGAACTTATCCATTCCGTTTGTGAAGAGTCCGAATGTGGCTACTACGAAGATACGCTTTGCGTTGCGCTTCTTAAGCTCTGTAGCTACATCTATCATTGATTCGCCAGAAGAAATCATATCATCTACGATGATAACGTCCTTACCAGCAACGTCATTTCCAAGGAATTCGTGAGCGACGATAGGATTACGTCCATCTACGATGCGGCTGTAATCACGACGCTTGTAGAACATACCAACATTAACACCTAAAACAGATGCCATGTAAACAGCACGCTTTGTACCACCCTCATCTGGTGAGATAATCATAAGATTATCGTTATCAAGCTTTAAGTCCTTGCAGTTCTTAAAGATGCCCTTAAGGAACTGGTATGTAGGTGAAACTGTCTCAAAGCTGTGAAGTGGAATCGCATTCTGAACACGTGGGTCGTGAGCATCAAATGTGATGATGTTATCAACACCCATGTTAACGAGCTCCTGAAGTGCCATAGCACAATCAAGGGATTCACGAGCACTTCTACGGTGCTGACGTCCTTCGTAAAGGAATGGGATAATAACAGTAATGCGCTTTGCTTTTCCCATAGCTGCTGCGATGATACGCTTTAAATCGCAGAAGATATCATCTGGACTCATGTGGTTCTCATGACCACAAACAGTGTAAGTAAGGCTGTAATTTGTAACATCAACAAGGATGTATAAATCAAGTCCACGTACAGACTGCTTAATAATACCCTTTGCTTCGCCTGAACCGAAACGTGGGCAATCGGCATCAACAATGTAGGAATCACTACGGTAACCTGCTAGAGTGATAATAGACTGGTCGCTTTTACGCTCCTGTCTCCACTTAAGAAGGTAGTCATTAACTCGCTCCGAGATGGCTGTACAGCTCTTGTGTGGAATTAATCCAAGCTCAGCCATAGGTGGTGTGTTTTCCAACACGATTTCATTATTTGGCATTGTTTGCTCCTTGAAAGATATTTTATTTATTTATTCATCATTACTTTCTTAATACGAATATCATCTCCAATGAGCCTGATGGCATCATAATATGAAAATACTCGCGAAGTAATTCTTTCACTGTAAGTATCTCTCATTTCTTCGAGAGAAAGGTTTGTGGAAATCACTGTGGATTTGTTTCTGAGCAATCTTTCATTTAAGCACTGGAATAGCTTTGTAATAGTGAAATTATTAGGAAATTCAGTGCCGAGGTCGTCGATGATGAGCAGGTCACAATCAAAAATCTGATCGTGTAAATCCTCAACATTAACGTGTTTTTTGAAAGTCTGATCCTCAAATACTTTGAATAGCTCAGAGGCTGTAAAGTAAATAACAGATATGCCTTCGTCTAATAGCGCCTTAGCTATGCAGTTGGAAAGAAAGGTTTTACCGCAACCAGTCTGTCCAAGCAACATTAAATTACCACCTTTTGTCTTGAAATTTTGCACAAAGTTTTGCGCTCTTTCTAGGGCTATTTGTGCAGTAGCCCTTGCGCTGACGTCAGAATTACCCTCATAGTAATTTTCGTCGTATACATTTAAGTCAAAATAGTCGAAATTTTCCTTTGAAAGGATGTTGCTGATGTTAGACTGCTTGTAAACAAGATTGATAGCAGCCTGCTTGAAGCAGTGGCAACGTTTTCCATCTACATAACCTGTGTCCTTGCAATCAGGACAGTCGTATGGTGGCTCAAGATAATCAGCAGGAAAACCTGCCGATTCCATAAGATTAACGCGGCGCTTTTTTAATTCTGAGAGCCTTTTTCTTGACTCTGCAGCCGCCGTCTGAATATCGCTGCCGCTGAAGATGGCAGTGATAGAAGATACTGAAACCTTTGAAACTTCTTCATCTAACTGTGAAAGAGCAGGAATAGCTGAGTAAACCTCATCAGTACGGTAAGCAACGATTTGATTGTTTCGGGCCTGCTTGTGGTTGTACTGACGCATAAGAGCATCATACTGTTCATTAGTTAATGCCATATGTATTCCCCCTTAGTTTCCTAATAATTTTTTCTCTAATTCAACGTAATTATAATCTCTCTGTGAGAAATTCTGGAACTTTGTTGTGTTCTTTGGCTTTGCAGCTGCGCTACCATTAGTTCCATTATTTCTTGCACGTGCAGCTGAAGAAATGTTAGCTACATTTGCCATGCTGTGCTCATAATCAAGTCTTTCAACGTCTGCCATTGTTCTGACGCCTGACTTGTGCCAGCTTGTGATGATGGAATCGGCATACTGGAAGGATGCTTTGTTAGTCTGCAGAATAGTGCGCTTGCAGGCTTCGCTAATTAAATCAAGATCCATTCCGTATAAACCTGACCATTTATTAACGAAGTTGAGCTCTGACTCAACTAATACTCTTCCTGAAATACCGAAAGACTTCATTACAGAGTATACAAGGTTGTTACGTGCGCTTGATGTGCTGATAGCCTCGTCTACTGTAGTGATGCCGTCCTCAGCCCAGTTGCGAGCAACGGTGTCCATGTAATGGAAGCTGCTGTGTCCACCGCCGATGCAGGTCTCTACAAGGTATTGGATAAGATCCACTGAGAAGTGGAGGCTGTCATACCAGAATAGAAGGGTGGTTGTGTCGCTGATAGACAGTGGTCGCTTCAGATAAGTCTGAATAGCGAAAATCATATCCTCCACCTGTGAGTCTTCACTAAATGCTCTGAGCTGGTCAGGGCTGTAGCTTGGTTTCGTCTCAGCGGTGTATACAGAAGCAATATTGTTGGTCGCTGTAGTAGTGACGCGAGCAGCCTTGTTCATGGATGTAATGTTGGATATGACAGGACTCTCTGTTCTGCCATATCCATTTCCATTCACATCGACTAAGTAGATTCCAGAAAGCTCATTATCTGAAGAATACTCAAGGCGAAGCAGGCCTACTTTCTCCCAATAAGTAAAGGCACGCATTACGTCTTTTTCTGTGTGGTCTAAACAGTCCGCCAACTGCGAGATGGAAAATTCGAATCCATCTCTAGTAAGACAACGAAGCAGATAAAGGTAAACCTTAACATATTCTCCATTGGCGTCTTTCATGAAATCGTCTATGAAAGTATTTGAAACACAGGTGAAGCCTGTGCTTCCAGTTGTGTGCAACATGATGTCAGCCATAAATTATTCATCTCCCTCTTTACTATGTGGCAAATTATAGCAAAGTCACATTGAAAAGAAAAGGCTCTGAAGTCCCGAAACCCTTGTAAATAAAGGGTTTGTGAGGATTGTGGATAATGTGGAAAAGTGTCCCCAATGTAGCAAAAAAGGGATAAAAAAATCCACATTTCTTTGTGGGGAAAATACCTCAAAAAAATGTGGATAATGTGGATAACTAATTCTTAAGTAGATTTTCGCCTACTAAATACACGTCTCCGGCTCCCATAGTTATCAACAAGTCATTGTTTAAAAGATTTTTTTTCAAAAATTTTTCACAGGCGTCAAATGTGCCTAAATAATGGGCTTCTGTTCCAAGCTTTTCAAGACGGTCTGCAATGTCCTTTGAGCTGACTCCGTAAATGTCTGGCTCGCGGGCTGCGTAAATGTCTGGAAGGATAACTAAATCAGCGGCGCTTAAAGCCTCTGCGAAATCATCTAATAAACTAAGTGTACGTGTGTAAGTATGTGACTGGAAGCAA
The DNA here is from genome assembly GCF_900115215.1 of Pseudobutyrivibrio sp. UC1225. Lineage (NCBI taxonomy): Bacteria > Bacillati > Bacillota > Clostridia > Lachnospirales > Lachnospiraceae > Pseudobutyrivibrio > Pseudobutyrivibrio sp. UC1225. The sequence continues at coordinate 52,945 of NZ_FOVQ01000007.1, forward strand.
ACCACTACACGGTTGTGTGGGTAGTTTGCTGCAGCTGCAAGGCTGGCACGAATCTCTGTTGGGTGATGTGCATAGTCATCAATAACAGTAGCTCCGTTGTAAGTGCCCTTAAGCTCAAAACGACGATGTGCACCGCCAAACTTTGAAAGACCAGTTTTGATACATTCATAATCAACACCCATCTCAATGCAAAGTACAATAGCTGAAAGTGCATTGCTGATGTTGTGGTCTCCAGGTACGTGAAGAGTGATTCTTTCAAGGGCCTGTCCCTTGTAAACAGGTACGAAGCTTGCAAAGCCCTTCTCGTCGTAACTTATATCAGTAGGAACAATATCTGCTTCACCGTGAAGAGCGTAGGTGATTACCTTACATTTAAGGCCTTCTGTGAAGTAGGAAGTATTTTCAATCTCATTATTGATAATAAGGATTCCGTTTTCAGAAGTGTTTTCAGCGAACTGTCTGAAGGATGCACGAACATTATCAAGGTTCTTGAAGAAATCAAGATGGTCTGCTTCTACATTAAGAATGATGTTGTACTTAGGGAAGAAGCTGTGGAAGCTGTTTGTGTATTCACAAGCCTCTGCTACGAAGACATCACTGTTACCAACATGAACATTGCTGTGGATAGCGTCAAGAATAGCACCAACTGTAATAGTAGGTTCTGTTGATGTCTCAAGGAGAATCTGACTAACCATTGAAGTGGTAGTAGTCTTTCCGTGTGTACCAGCAACTGTGATGGACTCGCTGTAGTTTGCCATGATTTCACCAAGAAGCTCTGCACGTGTAAGCATTGGCTTTCCTGAAGCCTTTGCCGCCATAAGCTCTGGATTATCTTCTGAAATAGCTGCTGTGTAAACAATTAAATCAATATCCTCTGTGATATTAGAAGCAGCCTGTGGGTAATTAACCTTTGCTCCGAGAGCCTCAAGGTGCTTAGTTAAATCAGAGGAATCTCTGTCTGAACCAGAAATAGTAAATCCTGCTCCAAGAAGAATCTCAGCAAGACCGCTCATGCTGATACCACCGATTCCGATAAAGTGGACGTGGATTTTGTTATTAAAATCAATTTTATACATTGTTTTTTCTTCCTTCTTTTCTTATTAAAGAATACCTCCCCTACAATACCCCCAATTGCGTCTACATTCAAGGGTCAAGTTGGTAAAAATCATGGATTATTTTAGTGAATATGACGGTGAATTGTCAAATAATTAACGAGTATATCGTAAAAAATTAGAATAATATTGCGTGTAAATTATCACTTTGTTATACTAAATGCATAAGAGTGTAGAATTCGTTAAATTTTACAACTTTTAATGGGGAGTGCTAGAGTTCTTTTTAATTGGCACATCCTTGACGGACACCATGAGAAAGGCAGATGAAAAAGGATGATTAGAAAAGAAATGATCGCAATGCTTTTGGCTGGTGGGCAAGGAAGCCGCTTGGGCGTACTAACGTCAGACGTGGCAAAGCCAGCTGTCTCTTTCGGAGGTAAGTATCGTATTATCGACTTTCCTCTATCAAATTGTATCAATTCAGGGATTGATACCGTTGGCGTACTAACGCAGTATCAGCCACTTGTTTTGAACTCTCATATTGGAATTGGTATTCCATGGGATTTGGATCGAAACAATGGTGGTGTTACTGTTCTCCCTCCTTACGAGAAGAGTGATACATCTGAGTGGTATTCTGGTACAGCTAACGCAATTTTCCAAAACATTAAGTACATGGAAAACTATAATCCTGAGTATGTGCTTATCCTTTCGGGAGATCACATTTACAAGATGGATTACGAAGCCATGTTAGATTTTCATAAGGCTAAGGGTGCTGATGTTACTATTGCTGTAATACCAGTTCCTATTGAGGAAGCATCGCGATTTGGAGTTGTTATTGCTGATGATGATAAGCGAATCAGCGAGTTTGAGGAGAAGCCACCTCAGCCACGTAGTAATTTGGCTTCAATGGGTATTTATATCTTTAGTTGGAAGGCTCTTAAGGAATCTCTTTTGGCCCTTAAGGATCAAAGCAATTGCGATTTTGGTAAGCACGTGCTCCCATATCTTCATGAGAAGGGTTCGCCAATGTATGCTTATGAGTTTAACAGCTATTGGAAGGACGTAGGAACACTTGGTTCATATTGGGAAGCCAATATGGAGCTTATAGATTTGATTCCAGAGTTCAACCTCTACGAGGAATTCTGGAAGATATATACTAATCAGAACATCATTGAACCACAGTTCGTAGCCAGCTCTGCAGTAGTAGAAAAGGCGATTGTGGGCGCTGGTGCTCAGATTTATGGAGAGGTATACAACTCAGTACTAGGCGCAGGCGTAGTTATTGAGGAAGGCACAGTTATCCGCGATTCCATCATTATGGAAGGCGTTAAGATTGGAAAGAACTGTGTAATAGATAAATCGATTGTTGCCGAGAACACAGTCATTGGCGATAACGCTAAGATTGGTCAGGGCGAGGAAGTAGAAAGCAGACTGAATGCCAGCGTATATTCCTTTGGATTAGCGGTAATCGGAGAAAATTCTATTATCCCAGCAAATGTAACTATTGGAAAGAACACAGCTATCAAGGGCGAGACCAGCGAGGGAGATTATCCTGACGGACAATTAGCTAGTGGTGGCTATATTATCAAGGCAGGTGATCGATTATGAAAGCATTAGGAATTATACTAGCAGGTGGAAATAGCAGCAGAATGCAGCAGTTGACGGACAAGCGTGCCATCGCTGCAATGCCAATAGGCGGAAGCTACAGATGTATTGATTTTGTTCTTTCAAACATGACAAATTCACACATCCAGACAGTAGCAGTACTTTCACAGTACAACGCTCGTTCTCTAAACGAGCATCTTAATTCATCAAAGTGGTGGAACTTTGGTAGAAAGCAGGGAGGTCTTTTCCTGTTCACACCAACAGTTACTACAAACAATAGCTGGTGGTACAGAGGTACTGCAGATGCTATTTGGCAGAACATTGATTTCTTAAAGAAGAGACATGAGCCATACGTAATCATTGCAAGTGGAGATGGCGTTTATAAACTGGACTTCAACAAGGTTCTCGATTATCATATTGAGAAGCAGGCTGATATCACAGTGGTTTGCGCTAAGCTTCCAGAGGGCGATGACATCAACAGATACGGTGTGGTTACAATGGATAGAGATGGCAGAATCACTGAGTTCGAAGAAAAGCCTATGGTGGCAAACTCTGATATGGTTTCTGCTGGTGTCTATATCATTAGAAGAAGAGCTCTTATCGATTTATTGGAGGAGTGCAATCGAGAGGGCAGGTACAATTTTGTTACAGACATTCTCATAAGATACAAGAGCATGAAGAAAATCTACGGCTACAAAATGGAAGGCTATTGGTCAAACATTGCAGACGTAGACAGCTACTTCAAAGCAAACATGGATTTCTTACGCAAGGATGTTAGAGATAATTTCTTCCACTCTGAGCCAGGAGTCTTCTCTAAGACTCATGACCTTCCACCTGCAAAATATAACGCAGGATCAAGGGTTAAGAACTCGCTTATTGCTGGAGGATGTATCATTAACAGCACTGTAGAGAATTCTGTACTGTTCAAGAAGGCGTTTGTTGGAAACAATTCGGTGGTTAAAAACTGCGTCATTTTGAACGGAGCATATATAGGAGATAACGTGCACGTGGAGAACTGCATTGTAGAAAGCCATGAGACGTTGCTCAGCGGATCCACATATATTGGGGAAAATGGAATCCGCATCGTTACCGGTAACAAGAACAGATATGATATGCCAGTTGGGGAGGTATAACACAAATGCAAATTACAGACATCAGAATTCGCAAGATTGAAAAAGAAGGCAAAATGAAAGCTGTTGTTTCAGTAACAATCGATGAGGAGTTTGTAATCCACGACATCAAGATTATTGAAGGAGATAAGGGACTGTTTATCGCAATGCCATCAAGACGTGGTTCTGAGGGCGGCTATAAGGACATTGCTCATCCTATCAAGTCTACAACTAGAGAGCAGATGCAGACAATGATTCTTAATAAGTATAAAGAAGAGTTCCCTGAGTAGTATTTTATGTATTTAATTGTAGGTCTAGGTAATCCAGAGAGAAAGTATGATGGAACCAGACATAATGTAGGATTTGAGGCGATTGACGCCATCTCGAAGCAGTTTGGAATCGAGGTAAACCACAAGGAACACAAGGGTCTTGTGGGAAAGGGAATCATAAACGGAAAGAAAGTGATTCTGGCAAAGCCACAAACTTACATGAATCTCAGTGGTGAGTGTGTTTTACCACTTACAGATTATTATGAAATTGATCCGACTACAGAGATGATAGTCATTTCAGATGATGTATCACTTTCTACAGGAAATATCCGTGTTAGAAAGAAAGGTAGTGCTGGCGGACATAATGGTCTGAAGAACATCATTAATCTCTTAGGAACCAACGAATTTCCACGTATCCGCGTAGGTGTTGGAGAGTGTGAAGGCGATATGATTGCCCACGTTCTCGGACGATATAACGCAGAGGACAGAGAAAGGGTTGACGCATCCATGGAGAAGGTTATTGGAGCTGTAGAAATGTTCTTAGATGGAGATTTAGACGCTGCAATGAATAATTACAACAGAAAAGAAGAGAAATAGGATAGAACTTACGGGCATACTTAAAAGTGTGCCCTTTTTTGTAACATAGTTATTTACAATAACGGTTAAAAAATCTATACTTAGGGTTGTAACAAGTAGGCAATATCCGTAGTAGAAAAGGGATGAGTGATGGTTAATCAAACAATTATTATCAAAGCAAGAATGTTAGGAAATGTGGAGGTTTTGTACAACGATAAGCCTTTCACAATCGAGAGAAACAATACTACAAAGGTAAATCAGCTTTTCCAGATGTTACTATATTATACAAACGGCTTACCACGTGAGCAGGTTATGTATAATTTGTTCCACAACGAGGATATCGCTGATGAGTCTAACAGTTTAAGAGCACTTGTCTTCAGATTAAGAAAGGCACTTCCAAAGGTAGGCCTTCCAGATGAAGATTATGTTCATGTAAAGAGAGGAACATATCGCATTAGTCCAAACGTTACGGTAGAATGCGATGCTATTGAATTTGAGAATATTGCAAGACAGGCTCTTGCATCAGAAGACATAAAGGAACAGCAGAAGCTGTTAGAAGAGGCTGTTAAGCTTTATAACGGAGATTTTTTACCAGGTCTTAGTGGCGTTGAATGGGTTGTAACTGTTCAGGTTAAGCTGAAGAAGCTCTACGATAGATGCTTAAAGCAGCTTATGGAGATGTATGTGCTTCAGGAGAAGTACGACAAGCTCTACAAGGTAAGTCACAAGGCTGATGGATTATATCCATATGACAACTGGCAGACTTATGAGATGCAGGCTCTTATCGAGCTTGGCAAGGCTAAGGAGGCTCTCAAGCTTTACGAGGATACTGAGGCCCTTATGTTCCAGGAGTTGGGCGTTTCTGTATCAGCAGAAATGTCAGACCAGCTTAATAAGCTTGGCGAGCAGATTAAGAATAATACAGATGTAATCAGCGAGGTTAAGAAGAATCTTGATACTTCCAAGGAAGATATTGAGGGTGCCTTCTATTGCACATATCCTATCTTCGTTGAGAGCTATAGATACATTAAGCGCGTAATTCGTCGTTCAGGTCAGTCTGCATGGCTTATGCTTTGCACAATTACTGATGGTAAGGGATTTGCCCTTAATGATTCAGATCGTTTAAATCTTCTTTCAGACGAGCTTTCTGAGGCAATCAGAACATCAGCACGTGGAGGAGATATGTACGCAAGATATAGCAATAACCAGTTTGTTGTACTTCTTCTTGATATTACTCAGGAGGATTGTGTTTTGGTTCAGGCAAGAATCAATGAAAACCTCAGCAAGGAATCAAGAAAGAGATACATCAAATATCATCTTGCTCCAGTTAATTTGGCAAGTGCAGGAACTGATAACGATACAGAAGAGCTTCAGGATATTGTAAAGGGAGAGGACTAATGCCAGTATCAGCTAGAATGAAAAGAACTCCAAATTGCGTTGGAATCTGCATTGATGAGGACAAGAACTGCTTCAGAGGAAGAGTTTATAGTTGTTTCTCTAAGGAGCCACAGACTTTCAGCGACATAAATGAGTTGTTTTACATAGTAGACAGTGTTATGGATGCACTGAGTTTCCCAGCTATCAAGACCAAGAATAGAACCTTCAAAAAGACAGAAGCTGAGTTTACACCAGCAACTATCGATGTTGAGAACAAGGTTTTGGGAGCTGATGAACTAATTCCTGCTGATGTTAGTAAGGGCTTTGTGCTTATGGTTACAAGCCGTGATAATGTCACCTGGCAGGGAATTATATATGACAAGACAAAAGACGAAGAATTTAATTTCAATAGCGAGGTAGAACTTATAAGATTGTTGAAATAGTGTAGAGCAAGTGGAGGAAGCAAGTGGGAAGATTTAAATATTTGCTTTCACTGATTGTTCTGAGTATTAGCCTGGTGGCCTGCGGAACCCTTGAAGGGAACGCATCGTTGCAGGCCGGTTCATCAGGGGACAGGGTAGTTGCTTCAGCGGGAAGTACTCAGGCCAAAGGGTCTAAGGGTACCAGAACCAATGAAATCAAAGTCCTTGAACCGGTGGCTAGCGGTGTGACTGTTTATTCCAACAGTGACGCTGCTATAGACGCCAGCAATGCAGCTGATGGATATGTGATGGTAAAGTATACCGGCAGCGCCGCTAAGGTTAGAATGCTAATAGAGACACCAAAGGGAAATACATACAATTATCTGATGGCACTTGATGGAAACTATGATGTTTATCCATTGTCTGAAGGTAGCGGAAAATACAAAATCGGTGTCTATGAGAACCTACATGATGACCAGTATGCAACAGCATTTTCTCAGTCAGTGAATGTAACTCTAAAAGATGAATTAAGCATGTTCCTTTATCCAAACGCCTATGTGGATTTTAATGCATCTTCAAAGGCTGTTTTAAAGGGAGCAGAGCTGGCACAGGGATGTAATACCGACCTTGAGGTGGTGCAGAATGTGTATCACTACATAATCGAGAATGTAACCTACGATTATCAAAAGGCGGCTACGGTCCAGTCTGGCTATATTCCAACTGTGGATGAAACCTTGGCCACAGGCACTGGAATCTGCTTTGACTATGCCTCATTAATGGGGGCAATGCTAAGGTCTCAGGGAATACCTACAAGACTTGAGATTGGTTACGCCGGAACAGAATACCACGCATGGATTTCTGTTTATGTTCCGGATATAGGTTGGATAGACAACATAATACAGTTTGACGGTACACGATGGACATTGATGGATCCAACACTTGGTTCCTATGCAAGTAAAAGCGTTGTTAAGAAATATCTAGAAGACAATACCTATTACCAGTTAAAGTATAAATATTAAAGGGTGGGGCTATGAGTGAGAAATCTAGAAAGAAATTAACGTCAGAGGAGTTATACGCATTCTCAGATGAAATGGGAATGATGATATCAAGCGGTGTTTCAGCAATTCAGGGACTTACCATGATGATTGATGAATCAGAGGGTGGTGAGGAAAAGGAGCTTCTTACTGAGATGGAGCAGGTTGTGGGAGAGACAGGTTCTCTTTCAAAAGCCATCGAGGGCGCAGGAGTTTTCCCAGATTATTTTGTAGAGATGGCAAAGATGGGTGAGCAGACCGGTAAAATGGACTCTGTTCTTATTAATCTTGCGGCTCATTATTCAAGAGAAATGGCTATCAGCAATGCCATTCGAAGTGCGGTTACATATCCGCTTATGATGGTTGCAATGATGCTTGTAATCATTATCGTATTAGTTACAGAAATTATGCCTGTCTTTGACAGGGTCTTTAAGCAGCTGGGTGGCACAATGGACGGCCTTTCAGCAGGCTTTCTTACAGTAGGAAAATTCATGAAGAGCAATGGCGTATTATTCTTAATTCTTTTGGCTGCCATTGTGATATATCTCATTGTTATTAATAAAACTGCATGGGGCAAGGAGCACCGTAACGGTATTCTTTATAAGAGCCCAAGATTTAAGTCAATCCATTCTAAGATTGCTACAAGTAGATTTGCATCTGCCATGGCCATGACTTTATCAAGTGGTATGGATGTAATGCAGTCTCTTGATGTGAGCGGTCGAATAGTAGATGCGCCAGAATTTGAGCAGAAGGTTGAAAAGTGCAAGGATTCCTTTGCAGATACCATGGATATTGGAAAGGCCTTCTCTATGTCTGGAATATTTGGCGGTCTCTATGGAAGAATGGCAATTTTAGGCGCAAAAACAGGAAATATGGAGACGGTATTGGAGAAGGTAGCTACAACCTATCAGCAGGAGGCAGACGAGGAAATTAACGATTTAATCGCTGTTGTAGAACCAACGTTGGTTATTATCCTTTCTGTTATTGTTGGTATTATTCTTCTTTCAGTTATGTTACCACTGTTAAACATTATGTCAGGGATGATTTAATATGGCTAAAACACGATTTGGAAGCCTAGATGGCATACATCAAATCAAAAAAAAGAATGTGGCCTCTACGACACTTATATCTGCAGGCATGTTCATTCTCATATTTATTGGATTTTTGTTTGCAGTATCCATGGCATCTAAGGGCTCTATTGATGAGCAACGAAGTAATTTGGAGTCTGCAATAGACAGGGCTGTTATGCAGTGCTACGTCACAGAGGGCCGCTATCCTGAGAGCTTTGAGTATCTTAGAAAGAACTATGGAATTATATATGATGATGAGCTTTTTAGGGTGGATTATGTGATTTTTGGTACCAATATGAAGCCGGATATAACGATTATAAATCTGGGTGATAGGTAGTTTGGGGAGGAAAAAGTCTTGGCAATGAACAAGAATCGATTGCAAAAACATAATATCGATATCATGTTCCTCATGATTCTTTTCTTGATATTCACTTTTTCTGCAGTGAGTGTTCTTTTGCTAGCTGTAAATTCCTATAAGGCTGTAGTTGTAGCAAATGAGGAGAATTCTAACACCAGAGCAGCAACGGCTTATATAAGGGAAAAGGTAAGACAGCACGATGAGTCGGGAAGTATAGAGATTGCAGAAATAGACGGCAACAAAGCCATTAAAATGAAGGAAGCAGAAGGATATTATCTTTACATTTATTATTTGGATGGCTACCTGATGGAATTGGAAGCAAAAGAGGGTGCTGGAGTTACAGCTGACTTCGGAAATCAGCTACTTAAAATAAATGGAATGGACTTTAGTTGGAAGAACAATCAACTAATGGAGGTTCAGGTAGAGGAGACCACTGGAGAGAAAAGAATAGTAGATATAGGAATTAAATCAGCAGTTAATTATATAGAAAAGACCTCTGATACTGAGGAAGATTCAGGAGAGGAGGTGCCAGATGCAGACTAGGAATAATGGTTCGCGTATTTTTATGACCGAGCTAATGTTTTCAATCTTGTTTTTCATTATAGTATCTGCGATATGTATTCAGTGCTTTGCTACCGCCTATGCAAAGAGCAAGGACGCCAGTGAGATAACAGGGGCTGTGAATGTGGCGGCTAATGCAGCAGAGCAGTATCTGGCTGACCCTGGATTTGAGGGTTATACAGAATATTACGATGAGAACTGGCAGATAGTCGATGACGAGGGTGTTTATAAGACTACAGCGATTATTACAGAGGCAGAGAACAAGAAGACCTGTCAGTCCCTGCATATTGTTGTAGCAACTGCCGATGATAGGGAAATCTATTCACTTGTTGTGGAAAAAGCTTTGAAATAAAGGTATTGGTGTGGATTAATATGGAAGAGCAAAACAGAACTAATCGCACAATAATAAATATTGGAACCTCGCTAATGGTGGTTATTCTCATTGGCCTAGCTTTTGCTGTTATTGCTGCGCTGGCTATTTCATCCAGTCACAACAATTTCAGCTTAAGTGATAAGCAGAGAATTCATACAGATGAATATTATGCGGCATCAAATGAGGCCTACGAGAGGATAGCAGAATCAGGCTGGGCTGATCAGGAATTTACTGTTAGCATTAACGATTCACAGGATTTAAATGTAAAGGTAAGTAGTGGTGAAATAGTCAGCTGGGAGGTTATTAATAATAGCAGCTGGGAGGCAGACAGCACTCAGCCAATAATCACTTTGGATGACTGGAATTAAGGGGATTAAGGAGGAGTTATGGCTGTAGATATCGTAACTTATTTAACAGATGCGGTAAAAAAGTACAGGGCTTCTGATGTATTTATCATCACAGGCCGTGAAATTTCCTTCAGAGTTAACGATATGGTTATGACCAGATCGGAATTGGAAAGCAATAGCGATATAAAATCTGAGCAGGATGAGGGTCCTGTTATGCCTGCAAAGGCTGAGGAGCTTGTGACTCAGATTTATCAGCTTGCAAAAAGAGACATGGATTTCTATAAGAAAAATGGTGATGACGATTTTTCTTTCGCTATAAAAGACGTTTCACGTTTCAGAGTAAACGCCTTTAAACAGAGAGGTACCTATGCGGCAGTAGTACGTATTATAACCTTCTCCCTGCCAGATTACAGGCAGCTGGGCGTTCCTGAATCTGTTATTAATCTTTCAAATGAGTCTAAGGGACTGGTGCTGGTTACAGGTCCTGCAGGAAGTGGTAAATCAACTACGCTTTCATGTATTGTAGATAAGATTAATAAAAACTATAATAAGCATATTATCACCTTGGAGGATCCGGTTGAGTACCTCCACAGACATGATAAGTCAATTGTTTCCCAGAGAGAGATTCATCTTGATACTGAAAATTATGTTACGGCTCTTCGTGCGTCCTTGCGACAGAGTCCGGATGTTATTTTGCTTGGAGAGATGCGTGACGCAGAGACTATATCTGTAGCCATGACAGCTGCGGAAACAGGACATTTGATTTTATCAACACTTCACACCATTGGTGCGGCAAATACAATCGACAGAATTATCGATGTTTTCCCATCAGAGCAGCAGCACCAGATTGCTCTGCAGCTTTCCATGGTTATAAAGGCCGTGGTATCGCAGCAGCTGGTACCTGCAGTGGATGGAACTTTAGTGCCTGCATTCGAAGTAATGACTGTTACACCGGCCATCAGAAACATGATTAGGGAGAATAAGGTGCCACAAATTGAGGGTGTAATTTACTCAAGTGACACTGATGATATGGTTTCTATGGATTCAAGTCTTTACAAGTTGGCAAAGGATGGTAAAATCACTAAGGATACTGCATTAGAGTTCTCAGTTAATGCAGAAATGCTAGGAAGAAGATTAGGAGTGTAAGAATTACGTATGGAACAATTTAAACCGATGCTGTTCACCTGTATGAAGAAATACAGCAAGGAACAGTTTGTAAAAGACGTTGTATCTGGAATTATTGTGGCAATCATAGCATTGCCACTTTCTATTGCCTTGGCTCTTGCCTCTGGCGTAGGCCCAGAGCCAGGTTTGTACACAGCTATCGTAGCAGGATTTTTGATTTCCTTCTTCGGTGGTAGTACAGTTCAGATTGCTGGTCCCACAGCAGCTTTCGCTACAATTGTAGCAGGAATTATCGCAACTGATGGAATGGACGGACTTATTATCGCCACCATCATGGCTGGTATTATTCTTATTTTACTTGGTATTTTTAAGGCTGGTGCACTTATTAAGTTCATCCCTTATACAATCACCACAGGATTTACAGCTGGTATCGCTGTTACTATTCTCATTGGTCAGTTCAAGGATTTCTTCGGAATGGATTTCCACGGAGAAAAGCCAATCGAGACAATGGATAAGCTTAGACTTTTCTTTGTAAATATTGATACTATCAATTGGCAGGCAGTGCTTGTAGGTGTTGTTTGTCTTGCAGTTCTTATTATTTGGCCAAAGTTCTTTTCTAAGGTTCCAGCATCTATTATTGCTGTATTCGTTGGAATTTTTATGGTTAAGGGACTTGGATTAAATGTTAACACTATTGGTACTCTTTATCCTGATTTAAAGGCTGGATTACCTTCTGTATCAGTGCCTCATTTCTCACTTGCAGTTATTAAGAATGAGATGCCAAATGCCTTTACAATTGCTATCCTTGCTGCTATTGAGTCTCTTCTTTCAGCAGTAGTTGCAGATGGAATGGTAAACAGCAAGCACAGAAGTAATCAGGAGCTTATCGGTCAGGGTATCGGTAACATTGGTTCAGTATTATTCGGTGGTATTCCTGCAACAGGTGCTATTGCACGTACAGCAGCTAATATCAAGAACGGTGGACGTACACCAATCGCTGGTATGGTTCACTCAATTACATTACTTATTATCCTTGTTGTACTTATGCCTTTTGCAAAGTTCATCCCAATGCCATGTATTGCAGCTATTCTTTTCCAGGTTGCTTACAACATGTGCCAGTGGAGACCTTTCACAAGACTTGTTAAGTATGCACCTAAGTCAGATATTATCGTACTTGTGCTCACATTCGTGCTCACAATCGTATTTGACCTTGTTGTAGCTATCGAGTGGGGTATGATTGTTGCATGTATCCTCTTCATCAAGAGAATGAGCGAGGAAACACACGTAAGCGGCTGGACTTATCAGAGTGATGAGGAAGAGTTCGTAGATGATCTTCGCCCAGTTGCAAAGGAAATCCGCGTATTCGAGATTACAGGACCACTTTTCTTTGGTGTTTCTGATATGCTTGCTGAGAGCATTAACGTAAAAGATTACACAAAGGTTCTTGTTATGAGAATGCGTTCTGTACCTGCAATTGATATCACAGCTCTTCGTGCTCTTAGAGATTTGGTAGAGCGTGCAGAGAAGAAGGGTGTTACAGTTGTATTCTCTCATGTAAATGAGCAGCCTCGTCAGATGATGGAAAAGGCTGATTTTATTAAAATTGTAGGCGAGGAAAACTTCCAGCCTAACATTGATGCCGCTCTTGATAGAGCAGAAGCTCTCCTTTGGTTAAAGTAATTTGCTAGATTATTAAATATAGGTTAAACTTTATGAAGGCTTTTTTAGAACCATTTGAATCACTTACAGCAGTAGAGTCTCTTAGGGAGGCTCTACTTAAGTTTGGAAAGATATATGATATTACTGGGTGCGCTGATAAGGCGCACCTTATTTATGGTATAGGCCATGATATTAGCTATAAGCTTATTGTTACCAGTGATGAGCTGAAGGCCAGAGAATTGTATGAGGAGTATCGTTTCTTTGACAGTGATGTAGTGTATTTCCCTGCTAAGGACTTTCTTTTCTATCAGTCGGATATCCGAGGCAATGCCCTTACTAGAGAGCGTATGCAGGCCATAGAGGCTGTAATCAGCAATAACGCTTGTACGGTTATTACAACTATTGATGCGCTTATGAATAAACTACCTGCTATGTCTTATTTTGAGGATGGTGTGGTAGCTATTTCTGATACAGATAGTGTGGAGCTGGAGAGCCTTCGTAAGAAGCTTGTGGCTATGGGCTATGAGAATGTGGGCACCTGTGAGCATCCAGGAGAATTTGCAGTGCGAGGTGGTATTATCGATGTCTATCCTTTGACAGCGGAATTACCAGTTCGTATTGAATTATGGGGTGATGAAGTAGATAGTATTCGCTCTTACGATCCTACAAATCAGAAGTCTATCGAAAATATAAATTCTGTTTTAATTTTTCCTGCGGTAGAGCTAATACTGGGCGCTGACGAAGTCGAAGCAGGTTTGGCAAAGATTGAAAAAGAGCGCGATGAAAGGTATGAAAAGTACCGAAAAGAGATGAAAACGGAGGAAGCTTTTCATCTTAAAACCTATGCCGACAGAGTAATCGAAGAGACTCGAGAGTGGGGACTCAGTCAGGAGCTTGAGACTCATCTTACATACTTCTGTGATAAGCTTGGTTCCTTTGTAGATTTCATGCCGAAGGGCACTTATGTGTTTATTGATGAGGTTCAGAAGGTAATTAACAAAGCAGAGGTTACTGAAACTGAGTTTGCTGACGCCATGACCCGCCGTGTAGAGGCTGGATATATGCTTAAAGGCCAGATGGATATGCTTTACGGTGTGACTGAGGTCTTTGGAAAGCTGGAAAGATATCCTATAACCCTTATGTCGGTGCTTGATGCTAAGAATAAGCTGCTTAAATCGGCAGATCATTTCAGCATAGCTGTTCAGGGCGTAAATGCTTATAACGGAAGTTTTGAGCTTCTTACCAAGGAGCTTTTACAGTATAAAAAGAGAAAATATAAGGTGCTTCTGGTTACAAGCTCATCCACCAAGGGACAGCGTCTTGCAGAGGACCTTTTAGACGAAGGCTTGAACTCATATTTCACTACAGATTTGGATCACAGGATAAATCCTGGTGAGACAATGATTTGTGTCGGAAATATTAAAAGAGGAATTGATTATCCTGATTCAGCCTTTGTAATGCTGTCTGATGGAGATATCTTCGGACATGTCAGAAAGAAGAAAAAGAGAGTAAAAAGATACGAAGGAGAGAGTATTTCATCCTTCTCAGATCTACATGTTGGCGATTATGTGGTGCACGAAAATTATGGTCTCGGTGTCTATAAGGGTACCGAGCAGATGGAATTGGACCGTGTAATCCGAGACTACATTAAAATCGAGTACGCAAAGGGAAGTAATCTTTATGTACTCACGAATCAACTAGACCAGATTCAGAAGTATTCAGGGCCGGATGGAAAGAAGCCTAAGCTTAATTCTCTCGGTACAGGTACTCAGGAATGGACGAAGACAAAGCAGAAGGTTCAGTCTGCGGTAGGTATTGTGGCTAAAGAGTTGGTAGATTTATACGCTCTTAGACAGAATACAGATGGTTTTGTATATGGACCAGATACTGTATGGCAGAAGGAATTTGAGGAAAGCTTCCCATATGAGGAGACAGAAGGCCAGCTTACAGCCATAGAGGCTGTGAAGGCAGATATGGAATCCAGAAAAATCATGGATCGCCTAATCTGCGGTGATGTAGGATTCGGTAAGACAGAAGTGGCCATGAGAGCCGCTTTCAAGGCTGTTCAGGAGGGTAAGCAGGTAGCTTATCTGGTACCTACCACAATCCTTGCCCAGCAGCATTACAATAACTTTGTTCAGCGTATGGGTGGATACCCAGTAAACATGGGCCTTTTATGCCGTTTTAGAACTGCTGCGGAGCAGAAAAAGACTATTGAAGGCCTGAAAAATGGCATGGTAGATATAGTTATTGGAACACACAGGCTTCTTTCGAAGGATGTGGAATTTAAGGATTTAGGTCTGCTTATCATCGATGAGGAGCAGCGTTTCGGCGTAAATCATAAGGAACGCATAAAGCAGATGAAAAAGACGGTGGACGTGTTGTCTCTTTCTGCTACACCTATCCCTCGAACCCTCCATATGTCCCTTGTTGGAATACGAGATATGAGCGTTTTGGATGAGGCGCCAATGGAAAGAACCCCTATCCAAACCTTTGTATTTGAATACAACGAGGAGATGGTTAGAGAGGCTATTGTGCGCGAAATGGCACGAGATGGTCAGGTTTATTACGTGTTCAATAGAGTGCGTGGTATACAGGATATGGCTGCTGAAATTGAGAGGTTGGTGCCAGAATCAACTGTTGGCTATATTCACGGCCAAATGACAGAGGCAAAAGTCGAAGATGTTATGATGCAGTTCATTAATCACGAGATTGATGTTCTGGTGGCTACCACGATCATCGAAATTGGTCTTGATATTTCAAATGTAAATACAATCATCATCCATGATTCGGATAATATGGGACTCTCGCAGCTTTATCAGCTTAGAGGACGTGTTGGTCGAAGCAACAGAACTGCCTACGCCTTCCTTATGTACAAGAGGGATAAGATGCTGAAAGAGGTGGCTGAGAAGCGTTTGGCGGCTATAAAGGAGTTTACAGACCTTGGTTCTGGCTTCAAGATTGCCATGCGCGATCTGGAGATTCGAGGTGCAGGAAATCTTCTTGGCGTGGAGCAGCATGGTAATATGACAGCGGTAGGTTATGACCTGTACTGTAAGATGCTGAATGAGGCGGTTAAGCGTGAAAAAGGTGAGGTTAAAGAAGATAGTTTCAATACCTCTGTGGATATTAATATCGAGGCTTATCTGCCTGATACCTACGTTTCCAATGAGGAGCAGAGAATCGATATTTACAAGCGAATTGCAGCTATCGATTCGGAGGAAGCAAGGGATGATATGTTAGATGAGCTTGTGGATAGATTTGGTGAACCAAAGAGGTGTGTACAGAATCTTCTTTGGGTGGCAATGTTACGTGTAAAAGCTCACGACGCTTATGTTACTGCAATTGAGCAGAAGGGTGACATAATCAGGATTGTGATGTATGAGAAAGCAAAGATAGATGTGGCTCAGATTCCAGCTTTACTGGAGCGGAACAATCCACATATTACATTTGCCGCAGATCCTAAGGCTCCAGCGTTTATTTTCAACACTAAGGCTAATACGAGAATAAAACCTAACGAAGTCTATGATTATCTACAGGATTTCTTATCTGATTTAAGGTCTCTAAAAGTTGATAATTAGACTAATATTAACTATAATCGAAACGTTAGAAAAAATAATGGGTAGGGTTTACCCAGGAAGAAGGAAATAATGAAAAAAGCATACGTAAAGTCAGCTTGCATTGCAGCACTTTCAGCTGCAGTTTTATTTACAGGCTGTGGAAAACTTGATCCAAACGAGACACTTGTAACTATAAAAAATGGAGATAAGACAGATACCATTTCACTTGGACTTGGTAATTTCGCTGCAAGATATCAGCAGTCAATGTATGATCAGTATCTTCTTTCATACTACGGAGAAGGTATGTGGAAGCAGGATATGTCAGGCTCTGGCTCGACACTTCAGGATGAGACAAAGGATGGGGTTCTTAGTGACCTTGAGGAGCAGTATTTAGCTAAGGCTCACGCAGAGGACTACAGCATCACCCTTACAGATGACCAGAAGAAGGCTATCGAGGATGCAGCAAAGAAGTTCATTTCAGATAATGAGAAGGATTCTTTAGAGCAGATGGGCGCTACAGAAGATACAGTTAAGGAGTACCTTGAGTACAGAACTTACTACAATCTTGTAGCAGATGCAGCTAAGAAGGAAGCAGACAAGGATATTACAGAGAATGATTGCTGGATGCGTACCTTCTCTTATGTTTTATTTGATACAACAGGTAAGACAGACGAGGATGGCAATGTAGAGCCTCTTTCAGATGATGAGAAGTTGGAGAAGAAGGCAAATGCCAAGGCACTTGCAGAGGCTGAGGACTTTGATGCAGAGGTAGAAGCTCTCGAGGCTACAAAGGAATCATACTCATACCATAAGGGCGAGACAGAAGACAGCACAATGGATATGGAAATTATCAAGGCTGCTGAATCGCTTAAGGAAGGTGAGGTTTCAGCTGTAATCGAGGTTCAGGACGCTGGATATTATGTAATCAAGCTTGAGAAGGATCATGATACAGAAGCTTCAGACAACAAGAGAAGCTCTTTACAGACAGAGGCATTTAACACACTTATGGATTCATGGAAGGAAGCTATCGAGTGGACTGTAGATGATAAGGTTTGGGATAAGGTTCAGTTCACATCACTTTTCAAGGCACCTGAGAAGGAAGAAGAGTCTACTAAGGAGACTAAAGAAGATACAGCAGAAGATACAGCAGAAGATACAGCAGAAGATACAGTAGAAGAGACTACAGAGGACACAACTGAAGAGACATCTGAGGAAAATACAGAGGAAAATACTGAAGAAACAGAGGATTCAGAATCAAATTAAATTATGAGCTTTGTTATCAGTTACGTAAAAAAATATAAAAATAAAGCAATTTTAGCCCCACTATTCAAAATGCTAGAGGCGATATTTGAGCTTTTGGTTCCACTTGTTATGGCGCAGATCATTAACAAGGGAATCGCAGGCTCAGATACCCACTACATCATTAGGATGAGTGGGGTTTTGATTTTCCTCGCTGTAGTGGGTTTGATGTTCTCTATCACTGCTCAGTATTTTAGCGCATATGTGGCTGTTTATTCGGCAGCTGAAATCAGAAGAGATGTGTTTGCTAAGATTTTATCATTGTCTCAGGGTACAAAAGAAAAGGTGGGAGACGAGGTCCTTACCACTAGAATAACAAACGATATAAACCAGGTTCAAAGCGGAATTAACATGGTTTTAAGACTGTTTTTGCGCTCCCCATTTATTGTTGCAGGTGCCACAATAATGGCGTTTATTGTTAATGTTAAATCAGCATTAATTTTTTTAGTGGTAGTAGCGGTGCTATCTGCAATCGTGTATTTCATTATGAAATATACATTGCCTAGATACAAAGCAATCGCTGCTAAGCTGGAAAAGGTGTTGCATTTAACCTCTGAGAATCTGGAAGGAGCCAGAGTACTTAGAGCCTTCTGTCAGGTAGATAGTGAAAACGATGAGTTCCAGAGCAGAACAGCAGAACTAACTGGTATGCAGATTGGTACTGGAAGAATATCAGCGCTTTTGAATCCTGTGACCTATGTGGTAGTAAATATAGGCATTGTAGCCTTGATTTATGTGGCTATGAAGCAGGTAGATAAGGGCTTTATCCTCCAGGGCGATGTTGTAGCGCTTGTGAACTATATGGGGCAGATCCTTATTGAGCTTATAAAACTGGCTAATCTTATTGTGCTGTTAATGAAGGCGTTTCCATCTGCTGTACGAGTGCAGGAGCTTATGGAAATGAAATCTGATGAGCGATATCAGAGTAAGTTCAATGCAGAGAAGAATATGATAGATAATGCTAAGGAGCCAGGAACCATTATCGTTGACGATGTAAGCTTTAGCTACAATGGCGGAAGTGAATATGATTTAGAGAATATCAATCTTGTGATTCCGGGTGGTTCAAGCCTTGGAATTATAGGAGGAACTGGTTCCGGAAAGAGCACCTTGGTAAAGCTTTTGAACCATACTTATGACGCTACAAAGGGCGAAATTGAGATAGATGGTCAGAATGTTAAAAGATTAGAAGATTCTAAGCTTGCAGAGTACTTTGGAGTGGTTCCACAGCATGCATCACTATTTCATGGCACAATCAGAAGCAACCTTACAATGAAGAAAAATAGCGCCTCCGATGAAGAAATTAAAACAGCATTAAATATTGCACAGGCGTTAGACTTCGTTGAGGCTAAAGAAGGTGGAATTGATGCTGAGGTTACAGGACGTGGTAATAATTTTTCAGGTGGTCAGCGTCAGCGTCTTACAATAGCCAGAGCTCTTGTTGGGAATCCTAAAATTTTGGTTTTCGATGATTCATCTTCCGCTCTTGATTTGGCTACAGAATCAAAGCTACGAGCGGCTTTGAGAAAGTTGACTTGGAAACCAACTATCATAATTATTTCACAGAGAGCCTCTGCTGTAAGGGACACAGATCAGATTTTAGTCCTTGATGATGGAAAATGTGTAGGGCTTGGAACCCATAAAGAGCTCCTTGAAACCTGCGAAACTTATCAGGAAATCTATTATTGCCAGTTTCCTAGAGAGGAGGCAAAGTAGTGGAAAATAAGTCTCAATCAAAAATATTAAATAGAGTTTTAATAGAATTGAAAGCATATGATCTAGAGATTTTAGTCTCAATTTTATGTGCGTTAGCAACAGTTATCTTATCTTTGAGAATTCCAATTCTAACAGGAAAGGCTGTAGACTGTATCATAGGACCAGCAGAGATAGATTACGAAGGGTTATTTATAATATTAAAGGCAATTTCTTTTAATGTTGTAGCTACTGGTGCTATTCAATGGATTATGAACAGGGTGAATAATAAAATCACCTACAATATCACAAAGAATCTCAGAGACAGGGCTTTTGCAAAGCTACAACACATGAAGCTTGCAGCAATAGACAGTCATCCCCACGGTGATTTTGTCAGCCGAATTGTTGCTGATGCAGATACTTTCTCAGATGGATTGTTGATGGGATTTACCCAGTTATTTACTGGTGTGCTTACAATCTTGGGAACTATTTATTTCATGGTAATTATTTCATGGAAGATAGCCATTGTAGTTATTATTGCTACTCCATTTTCCTTGCTTTTAGCAAGATTCATTTCAGAGAAGACATACAAGTATTTTGGCGAGCAAGCTAGCCTTAGAGGAGAAGAGACTTCTTATATAGAAGAAGTTATCGTAAACAAGAATATAGTTCGTCATATGAACTATGAAGATATGGCTCTTGAGAAATTTGAGGATTTGAATAACAATCTTGCGGATGCGTCAATGCGAGCTACCTTCTATTCATCTACAGTCAATCCAAGCACAAGACTTATAAACAACCTGATTTATGCTGCGGTTGGAGTGTTTGGCGCGTTGATGGCAATCGGCGGAGGAATAACAGTCGGTGGACTTACCTCTTTCCTATATTATGCAAGCAGCTATGGAAAGCCTTTCAACGAAATCTCAGGTGTTATCACAGAATTTCAGAATGCCCTGGCTTGTGCTGAGCGTATTTTTGAAATGATTGACGCTGAGGTAGAGACGAATGAAGGCCAGTTCAACATCGATAGTGCCAAGGGCGAGATTGAATTCAAGAATGTATGCTTCTCATATGATAAGAGCAAAAAGCTTATTGAACATCTTAATCTTAAGGTGGAACAAGGCAAGCGTGTTGCGATTGTTGGCCCTACTGGTGCAGGAAAAAGTACAATTATTAATCTTTTAATGAGATTTTATGATATTGATGCTGGTGAGATTCTTATCGATGGCGTAAATATCAAGGATATAGATATAGATAATCTTCGAAGAAACTTTGGAATGGTGCTTCAAGAGACATGGTTGAAAAATGCTACCATCAAGGAAAACCTGAAAATGGCCAGCCCAGATGCCACAGATGAAGAGATTATCGAAGCGGCTAAAGCAACTCATGCACATAGCTTTATTAAAAGAATGCCTTATGGCTACGATACAATTTTATCACCAGAGAACGGATCTCTTTCACAGGGACAGATGCAGCTCCTTTGTATCACTAGAGTAATGCTTAATATTCCGCCGATGTTAATTCTGGATGAAGCAACATCTTCAATCGATACCAGAACAGAACAAAAGATACAATCAGCATTTAATAAGATGATGCAGGGCAGAACTACCTTTGTTGTAGCCCACAGACTTTCAACTATCAGAGAGGCTGATATTATTTTGTTCGTCAAAGATGGTCAAATTGTTGAGCAAGGTAATCACACAGAGTTGTTGCAGAAAGACGGATATTATGCTAAATTATATCGGAGTCAAATCGCATAGGGAGAACTATGCCCTTTTTTGGCTTATAGAGATTTTGAGAGAATTGTAGGAGACAATATGGAACAGTATGTGATAAAAGGCGGCACTCCACTTTGTGGTGAAGTGGAAATCAGTGGCGCTAAGAATGCGGCACTGGGAATTCTTGCAGGTGCCATAATGACAGACGAAACTGTTACAATTGAAAATCTGCCAAATGTCAAAGATATAAATGTACTTATTGGAGCTCTTGAGGACATCGGAGCTTCAATTACTCGTGTTGATGAGCACACAGTTAAGATTAACGGTTCTAGCATATCAAGACTGTCAGTGGATTATGAATACATTAAGAAGATTCGTGCTTCATATTATTTGATGGGAGCACTTTTAGGAAAGTATAAGAACGCCGAGGTTGCGCTTCCAGGTGGTTGCCTTATCGGCGCGCGTCCTATCGATTTGCACGTTAAGGGTCTTAAGGCTCTTGGAGCAAACGTAGACGTTTCTTATGGTCTTTGGTCAGCACGTGCTGATAAGCTTGCTGGTAGCCACATTTACCTTGATAAGGTTTCTGTAGGTGCTACTATCAATATCATGCTTGCAGCTGTTCTTGCTGAGGGAAAGACTACTATCGAGAATGCAGCTAAGGAGCCACACGTTGTAGATGTTGCTTCATTCCTTAACAGTATGGGAGCAAATATCCGCGGCGCAGGTACAGATGTTATTCGTATCGTTGGCGTTTCTGCACTTCATGGTACTACATATGCAGTTATTCCTGATCAGATTGAAGCAGGTACATATATGTGCGCAGCAGCAGCCACACATGGTGATGTTCTTGTAAAGAATGTAATTCCTAAGCATTTAGAGGCTACTTCTGCAAAGCTTATCGAGGCTGGTTGTGTTATTGAGGAATATGATGACGCAGTTCGCGTTATCGCAAAGGGACGTAAGCTTACAAAGACTCACGTTACTACACTTCCTTACCCAGGCTTCCCTACAGATATGCAGCCTGAGATTACAGCAGTACTTGGTATTGCTGATGGTACTAGTACAGTTACAGAGTCGATTTTCGAGAATCGTTTCAAGTATGTAGATGAGCTTGCCCGAATGGGAGCAAATATCAAGGTTGAGAGCACAGTAGCTATCGTTACTGGTGTTGAGAGATATACAGGCGCTCAGGTTTGCGCACCAGACCTTCGTGCAGGTGCAGCGCTTATCATTGCAGGTCTTGCTGCAGATGGTATTACAGTTATCGATGATATCAAGTACATCCAGCGTGGATACGAGGATATTGTTGGTAAGTTCAACAAGCTCGGCGCTGTTATGGAAGAGGTTGATTCTGAAAGAGATTTACAAAAATTTAAGTTGAAGGTTTCATAAGATGGATTTTACAGAAAAGTTTGAATTACATGAGTGCCCTATCTGCGGAGGGGCCGGTCTCATGGAAGAAGAGGATCACGGTTATTATGTAGCATGTCTTGATTGCGGAAGCTACACGGGTACCGTGGGATACAAAACTGAAGAAGGCCGTGAACAGGCAGCTGAGAAGTCGGCAATGCTTTGGAACACAGGCAAAGTAATAAACAGTGCACCAGGAGAGTAATCTCCTGGTTTTTTTTAGAAATTTTACAAATTACTATGTTGTGGTGATTTTAAAGACTCAATGAAACTTCTATGAATTTTCTGTCAATTTTACATTTTCTGAGAAAAAAGTTGATATACTTATTCTACTAGCATAGGGCAAGAATCTTTTATAACTAACTTATTTAGAGGACATAAGTAAAAGCCCATGAGATCAATTGTGTTGTGTAAGGTGGAGGCCAAAAAATATGCCAGATAATAACAGAGAAGATAACATGGATGTAAAAACCAGACAGATGCTTGAGAAGAATAGATTAGCGAGGTATTGTGGGACAATCACTTGTATTGCGCTGATTTTTGTTACAGTAAGGTCGATAGTGCTTGATGGATTAAACGCTTTAGATATTATCAGATTGGCTGTATCAGTTTTAGATATGATTTTGTTCCAGGTGACCTACAAGTCATTCGGAGAGAAATACAAATATAAATACGTTATTACTCTTTCGATGGTTGCATTGTTTTTGCTCAATATCTATTATCCTGCCGACACAAACATGTACATATTCATGTATACGATTATATTAATCGTAATGATATATGGCGAAGCAGGAACAGTACGAATTGGATGCTTTATAGCTAATTTCTGCTTGATAACATCTGGCATTATAGAGATTAGAAGAGGTAATATTTCTGGTAGAGATTTAGTTACAGAGTTAGTATTCTCTATTATCGCATGTACTATATCTGTTATTGTTTGTAAGCAGCAACGCCGTCAGACCACAGAGGTTCTTGATACAATCAAGGAAAATGCTGCAGAGATTAAAGAAACATCTGATACAATAGTTGAATTGGCAGAGAAGTTGAATCAGAAGTTTGTTGAGGCAAACGAGGTTTCTGATAAGCTGAATGAATCTATGGATGCCACACATTCATCTGTTAATGAGATTGTAGAAGGCACAAAGAACACTGCTGAGGCTATCGAAAATCAGACTAATAAAACTGCAGTTATTCAGGAAAGCATTCAAGCTGTTGAGCAGGAAGCTAACAACATTGATGATGTATCTGGTCGTGTAGAGGAATCTGTTAACGAAGGTGTTGATCTTATTAATCAGCTTAAGAGTCAGGCTGAGGAAGTAGCAAAGATTAACCTGGAGACAGCCTCAACAACACAGGCATTAAATACAAGTATTCAGGATGTACAAGCAATTACAGAGACAATTCTTGGTATTTCAAGTCAGACAAATCTTCTTGCTCTTAATGCATCTATCGAGGCAGCAAGAGCTGGTGAGGCCGGCAAGGGCTTCGCAGTAGTAGCTGATGAGATTCGAGCTCTTTCTGAAAGTACACGAGAAGCTACTGAGGAGATTTCAAGAATCATCGAAAGACTCACAAGTGATGCACGTTCAGCATCGGCAGCAATGTCAAAATCAGCTGAGTATGCTCAGAAGCAGAATGACCTGATTTCTGAGACAGGAACAAAGCTTGATGCAATCAAGGAAGGTTCTGATGAGCTTAGAGATGGTGTTGTTCAGGTAAAGGGCTCAGTTAGTGAGGTTCTCAGTGCAAATACACAGATTATGGATAACATTACAAACCTTTCTGCAACATCACAGGAGGTTGCAGCAGCCGCTGATACAGTAGGAGCTGTAAGTGATGATGCCATGGATGCTCTCCGCAATATGAACGATACCCTTGAAGTAATTAATAAGATTGCTAGAGAAATGGAAGAGATGGCACTGAAGTAAAAAATGTGTATAATGGGAAATAGTAGCGGAGGTGTAGCAAATGCTACACCTCCTTTGTTTTGGGAGGAAGAAAGAAATGGCAGACAGACCAGTATCAAGAAAGAAGAATGTAACCGGTTCTGGTTCGGTTAATCGCCGTGGTAGTGGACTGGGAAGCGGTCCCGTAGGCGGAGGCGCAGGAGGTCATGTGCCAGGAGGTTCTGGCTCTGGAGGTTTTAGTGGAAATCGTGATGGTGGCTATGGCGGAGGCGGTGGTCTTGGAAAGCTTATTATCATTGCACTTGTAGTATTACTAGGCGGTGGAGGCGGTCTTGGTGCGTTCCTTGGGGGCGGCTCAGGCGGAACTGGTACAGGCTCTCTTTCTGGGGATAGTGCTACAAGTACCATAAATACAATTGGTACGATGGCGTCTCTGCTTCTAGGTAGTGGAGGCTATACGAGTACGGCTGCCAGTGGAAATTCCAGCTGGAGTAGCAAGGCCAATACGGGAATTCTTGATGAAACAGTGGCTGAGGGGGCCCGTCAAAAATATACGTTACTTAAAGGTGATGGTAAGGACACAACTACTATCATGGTTTACATGTGTGGTACTGACCTGGAGTCCAGAGGAGCTATGGCTTCAAAGGATTTGCAGGAGATGCTTAATGCTACTGTCGCAGATAATATCAATCTGATTGTTTACACGGGAGGCAGCGCTGGTTGGAAGAATAATTTTGTAAGCAACAAAACTAATCAGATATACCAGATAAAAAATGGGAAGATGAATTTGATTAAGGATAATCTCGGTGATCTTCCTATGACTGATCCTAATACTCTTTCAAGCTTTATCAAGTGGGGTGCTCAGAATTATAAAGCTGACAGATATGATCTTATTTTCTGGGATCACGGCGGTGGCTCAGTAACTGGCTATGGTTATGATGAAAAGCATAGAGAAGCAGGCTCTATGAATCTTGCAGGAATCAATAAGGCTCTTACAGATGGCGGTTTGAAGTACGACTTCGTGGGATTTGATGCGTGCCTTATGGCAACTGTAGAGACTGGTTTGATGCTGGATGCCCATAGTGATTACATGATTGCATCAGAGGAAACAGAGCCTGGTATCGGCTGGTATTATACAAACTGGCTTACAGAGCTTTCAAAGAATCCATCTATGTCTACCTTGGAGATAGGCAAGAATATCGTTGATGATTTTGTGGCTCAGTGCGGACAGCAGTGTGCAGGTCAGAAGACTACATTGTCTGTAGTTGATTTGGCTGAGCTTACAGCAACCGTGCCAGAGGATTTAAAGAGCTTTGCAGATTCGACAGCAAGTCTTATCGACAAGAAGGAATATAAGGTTGTTTCAAATGCCCGCTCATCAACAAGAGAATTTGCTACCTCTTCAAGAATAGATCAGATTGATTTGATTGATTTTGCAATCAAGATGGACAACGAGGCTGGAACAGAGCTGGCGTCATCTCTTAAGGGGGCAGTAAAGTACAACAAGACATCAAGCAATATGACTAATGCCTACGGTCTTTCAATCTATTTCCCATATCGTCAGACCAGCAAGGTGGACAATATGGTGGATACCTATGATGAAATAGGTATGGACGAAAGCTATAGTAACTGCATTCAGAAGTTTGCATCGATGGCTTACTATGGACAGAATTCAACAACCTATGATTCGAATCCAGCCAGCATGCTGTTCGGAGCCGGAAATACTGATGTTAATACCATGAACTCGCAGGCAATAGCCAGCATATTAAATGCTTATCTATCCTCTTCAGGTAGTTCATCTCCTAGATTTTTGAATAATGGAGTATCGGTAGATGATGCAGCAGAGTATATAGCAAATAACAATATTAGTAATGTTGCAAATATGGAATGGACTCTGAATTCTGCTGGGCAGCAGGTAATCTCTTTAGATGAAGATCAGTGGGAGAACGTGCAGGAGATAGAATTTTCTACATTTGTAGATGATGGAGAGGGCTATATCGACCTTGGCTTAGATAATGTATTTGAGTGGGATGATGACAATAATCTTATCGCAAATACAGATAGAAGCTGGCTTGCAATCGATGGTCAGATAGTGGCTTATTATCACATAGATACTACTGGTGATTCTAGCAATTATACAATTACAGGACGTGTCCCAGTACTCCTTAACGATGAGAGGGCAGATTTGATTCTTGTGTTTGATAGCGAGCATGAGGATGGCTATGTGGCAGGTGCTACCTATGACTACAAGGATGGTGAGACAGAGGTTATTGCAAAGAATCTTACAGAGCTTGAGCCTGGGGACACACTTGATTTCATAAGTGATTATTATGATTATAGTGGCAGATATACCGATAGCTATTTCCTTGGCGAGCAGATGACTGTTAGCACTGCCATGGAAGATATGAAGATTTCAAATCTTGTAATTGAGGATAAGGATATATTGATTTCATATGTCTTTACCGATATATATGGTAACAGCTACTACACCGAGGGACTATCGGAGTAGCTGATGATTCTATTCTATAGATGTGTGGAGACTTCATGCTGATGTAAAGGAAACATCAGCATGAATCCTGCACAGCAGGACATAATTCCTAAAGGAATTTTGGTCAGAGTAAAGTATGAGCTTTTCTGATGAAAAACTCATACTTTCAGAAGTCCAGACAAGATCCAGAGCGACTTGTACCGGGCTTTTGACACATATGAATCTATGTGATAGAATTCATGTGCTGTTAAAATTTTATCAATTTAATTAGCTTGCAAATAACTGTTTTAACAGGAGGAGACCCGCCTAAGGGCTTCTACCAGAAGGAGGAAACATATGCAAAGCAACAATTCTAAGACCTATGAGCTTGTGCTCACAGCGTTATTCGTAGCCATTATTGTAGTTATGGCTTCAACACCACTCGGATATATTCCACTCGTAGTTATCAATGCAACAACACTTCATATTCCAGTTATCATTGGTTCTTTATTCTTAGGACCAAAGAAGGGAGCTTGCCTCGGCGGAGTATTTGGTATCACAAGCTTTATCAAGAGCTCACTTACACCTACTCCATCAGCTTTCGCATTCTCACCAGTGGCTGCACTTACAATGCTTCCACATGATACTGTAGGACAGGCAATCGCACTTGTTTTCAAGAGCACATTCATTGCTATCGTTCCTAGAATTCTTATTGGTGTAGTTCCTTATTTTGTATACGTAGGAATCAAGAAGGCAATCAGCTCAGAGAAGAAGGTAGTTTACGGTTCGATCATCAACGTAATCATCTCTTTCATCATGGGATTTGGTGTATTCGCTTTCTTCAATAAGATGATTTCTGAAGGTAAGGTAGGATTCTCGGTTACAGCTGCTCAGGTAATCGGCGCTGTTGTTGGAATCGCAGTATTCGTAGCTATCGAGTATTTATTTATGAATAAAGATGCTAAGGCACTTGGATTTATCACAGCTGGTATTTCTGGTGCTATGACAAATACACTTCTTGTTATGGGAAGCATCTATGCATTCTACAGAATCCCATATTCAGAGGTTCTTCAGATCGACCCAAGTGCTCTCATGGGAGTAATTGGCGGAATCATCAGCTTCAACGGTGTTATCGAAGCTATCGTTGGTGCGGTAATCGTTTACCTTGTTGGCATTGTACTTGATAAGATTAAGCCAGCAGGTGTATATTCAGGAAAGAAGTCTGGCAAGGTTCAGGCTGTATCAGAGGTTAAGACTGCTGAGTCTATGGCTCAGTAGGAGACTTCATCAAGTAAGCTAAGATATAAAACAGCAATACGATAGTCCGGAGGTAATAAGGAATTATGTTAAAGGGTAAATGCGTGGTACTTGGAGTAACAGGCTCCATTGCAGCATATAAGATTGCAAATCTTGCATCAGCCTTAGTGAAATTAGGCGCTGATGTTAATGTCATCATGACTAAAAATGCCACCAATTTTATCAATCCAATTACCTTTGAAACATTAACTAGCAATAAATGTCTTGTGGACACTTTTGACAGGGATTTCAAATTTAATGTTGAGCACGTGGCTTTGGCAAAGCGTGCAGACATTTTCATGGTTGCACCAGCCAGCGCTAATGTCATAGGGAAGATGGCACACGGAATCGCTGACGATATGCTCACTACTACTATTCTTGCTGCAAAGTGCAAGAAGCTTGTGAGCCCAGCCATGAACACAAATATGTTTACAAATCCTATCGTCCAGGACAATTTGGAAACACTTAAGAAATATGGCTTCGAGATTATTCAGCCAGCAAGCGGATATTTGGCATGCGGAGATACTGGTGCAGGAAAGATGCCTGAGCCAGAGGTATTATTACAGTACATACTTAGAGAAATCGCTTTCGACCACGACCTCGATGGGAAGAAGGTTATGATAACGGCAGGGCCTACTCAGGAGGCAATTGACCCAGTCAGATACATTAGCAATCACAGCACTGGAAAGATGGGCTATGCTATCGCTAGAGCGGCAATGCTTAGGGGAGCAGAGGTTACACTCATAAGCGGTCCAGTGGCTATCCAGCCACCTATGTTTGTAGATGTAGTGAATATCAAGAGCGCTGCCGAGATGGCTGAAGCAGTGAAGTCTCGAGCAGGGGAGATGGATATAATAATTAAGAGTGCAGCAGTGGCTGACTATCGACCAGCAACTGTAGCTGCGGAGAAGATAAAGAAAAAAGATGGTGAAGCTTCTTCTATTGAGCTTGAGCGCACAGAGGATATTCTTTCTTACCTGGGCGCAAACAAGAAGTCAGGCCAGTTTATTTGCGGATTCTCCATGGAAACGGAAAACATGCTGGAGAATTCCAAGGCCAAGCTCAAGAAAAAGAATGTGGATATGATTGTAGCTAACAACCTGCGCACTGCAGGAGCAGGCTTCGGCACAGACACCAATGTGGTTACATTAATCACAGCGGACGATGCCCGCGAGCTTCCTATCATGTCTAAGGACGATGTAGCCCAGGCTATATTGGATGAGATAGTTAAATAATTATGATTGATTTGGACCCATGCGAGCATGGGTCCTTTTTTGGTTGGAGTTATTAACGCTTTACAATTGTGTAATATCGTGGTATTCTGTAACGGTTCATTAAGAACCATTCATTAGACTTATATTTTTTATGGTTTGCGAAGTTCATTCGCAGATAATTTCCCACATTTTCTTAATATTATAGGTGTTTGCTGAGTGTTTTTGGTTGGCACAGGTGGCTGTAAGAGCTGGTAAGCATATAATTTTGGAGATTATTGAAAAATTATATGCTTGGAAGGCGATTTTGGTCTTTGGGAAAGGGCAGGCGCGCATATAATTTTGAAGGTTTTTATGAAATTATATGCTTGGAAGGTGGGTTTTGGCTTGTGGAAAGAGTAGGTGCACATATAATTTTGAAGGATTTTGAAAAATTATATGCTTGGAAGGTAGATTTTGGGTTGAGGAAAGGGTAGGTACACATATAATTCTAAATATTTCTGCAAAATTATATGTGCAAGGGTAATTGTGAAGAAGATGTAATGGTAGTTATGGAGTAGCATGAAAGAAAATAGTAATAAGAATAAGATTTTATTTGATGATAGATATATAGAGAACATAGCGGCGCGAAGGCTCTGTGTTGAAGAATTGATAAAGGATTTGGAAGGAGAAATAAAAAAGGCTCCAGAGGGATCATTAAGGATTGTAGATAAAAAGAGTTACGTGCAATATTACTGGTGCAAGGATTGTAAAGATACTAATGGAGTGTATATTCCAAATGAAAAAGTGAACATAGCTAAGGCTTTGGCACAGAAGGAATATAACAGGAAAGTGTTAAAGCTGGCGCAAAGGGAGAAAAGTATCATTTCCAAGTATGATGCGTTCTTAGGAAAAGAATCTTATCAGAAGATATATGATGATATGCGTGATGCTAAAAAGAAGATTGTAGAGCCAATACATCCTGAGGTGAAAGAGTTTATTCAGTCATGGCAAGCTGAAGAATATGAGCCGATGCCATTTATGGATAATACGGAGTTTTATTCAACAAATGGAGTGAGGGTTCGATCAAAATCTGAGTTGATAATAGCTAATTTATTGGAACAATATGATGTTCCCTATAAGTATGAGAAGCCCCTAATACTAAAGGGAAAGGGAACAGTTAGACCTGATTTTGTGTGTTTGAATAAAAGCCAAAGGAAGGAATATATTTGGGAGCATTTTGGGATGATGGATGATTATGATTATGCTAACAAGAA
The DNA here is from genome assembly GCF_900115215.1 of Pseudobutyrivibrio sp. UC1225. NCBI lineage: Bacteria > Bacillati > Bacillota > Clostridia > Lachnospirales > Lachnospiraceae > Pseudobutyrivibrio > Pseudobutyrivibrio sp. UC1225. The sequence goes on from NZ_FOVQ01000007.1 coordinate 83,698, forward strand.
TATCTTGAAGCTTAATGTGTATCAGCAAAATGGATATTATTTAGGGGTGAATATGATTGCATCCTTTGAGACTTCTCAACAACCAATTAGCTCGAGAAATATTAAGAGCATGATTGAGAAATATCTTCTGTAATTGTGATAATTCCGTGTAATCTTTGCAAATCGTTGAATATAGCCACGGTTAAACCTATAATATTCATATAATAACATTTGGGTATTTTCGCTTTATTGTCTATACATGGGGAGTTGGGATGAGGAAGCAAGGGTTCAAGCAGGTAGAGAATTATATCGAGCTGTTTCGGAAGCTCTGCGAGGGTGTTTGTCAGGAGCTGAACCGGAAGGAGTCTGGAATTTCTAAGGCCTGTGAGTACCTAGAAATGGCACAGCAAAAGGCCATCGATTTAGGAAATTTTATAGAGGAAACTGAAGGTGAGGGACATAAGACAGTGTCTCACCTAGAGGAATATTGCGAAGTTCTCTTTCAGATACATGAAGAAATTCAGTCTGAGAGAGGACTTTCTGCGTCTTCGGCGAAAGGAAGAATAGAGCATTGTATAAACGAAATTGATAAAAGTGCACACACAGATATCCTTATAAGAAAAGTGGTAGTATTTCTTCCGTACAAGGCGTCTATGTGGGATTCACTAGAGTCGGTGTGGATGAAAGCAAGGGATGATGAGAATATCGATGATTTTGTGATACCAATTCCTTACTTCGAGAGAGATGCTGAAGGTGGATTGAATAAGATGTTCTATGAGGGCAATCAGTATCCCGATTATGTGCCGGTTACGGATTTTCAGAAATTTGATTTCGAGGGGATTCATCCTGATGAAATATACATTCATAATCCGTATGATGAGTGTAACTACGTCACAAGTGTGCATCCATTTTTCTATACACAGAATCTAAAAAAATTTACAGATAAGCTAATTTATATTCCTTATTTTGTATTGGCGGAGCCAGATTTGGATAACGAAGTGGAGATGGAGCATATATACAATTTTGCTTTGACTCCAGGAGTGGTTTATTCAGATGAGGTTATCCTGCAGTCGGAAAAGATGAAGCAGGCATATGTTCAGTGTCTTGTAAAAAGGTTTGGTGAGGAGAGTAGAGCAACTTGGGAGAGCAAAATCAAGGGAACAGGATCTCCAAAGTTTGATCGAATCCTAAAGCTAAAGGAACAGCCGCAGGAGATACCGGAGGAATGGAAAAAGATAATATATAAACCTGATGGCACAAAGAAGAAAATCGTCTTTTACAATACAGGCGTTGTAGCCATCCTTAATCAGGAAGAAAAGATGATTAAGAAGATAAAGGATGTATTTGAGGTTTTCAAGGAAAATAAGGATGATGTGGCGTTGTTGTGGAGACCGCATCCGCTTATTGAGGCTACCTTGGAAAGTATGGTGCCAGATATTTTGGAGGAGTACAGGGAGATAGTAAAGCAATATAAGGCTGAAGGATGGGGGATTTATGATGACACCTCCGATATGAACAGGGCGATAATTATTAGTGATGCCTATTATGGGGATGGCAGTAGCATAGTACAGCTTTATGAAAAATTGGAAAAACCGATAATGATACAAAATACAGAGGTTTTGTGTTGCGAATAATGTGATTGTGGGAGAGGGGAGCTATGGAGTTTGAATTAAATGCGTCTATGATGTGCGCTAACTATGGTCACTTGGCACGGGAGATAAATGAACTGGAGGAGGCGGGAATTGATTCCTTTCATATCGATATTATGGATGGTCGATTTGTGCCTAACTTTGCAATGTCGCTGAACGATTTGAGCTATATTGCAAGCGTGACATTTAAGCCGATGGATGTGCATCTCATGGTTGAGCACCCAAATAACACCATTGATTTGTTCATCAGAAATCTTCGTAAAGGCGATACGATTTACATTCATCCTGAGGCTGAGTATCATCCTTCCACAACTTTGCAGAAGGTCATAGATGCAGGAATGGTGCCAGGTATTGCCATTAATCCGGGTACAAGTATAGAGACGGTTAAGGAGATGCTGAAGATTGTAGATAAGGTACTTGTTATGTCTGTAAATCCAGGTAACGCGGGTCAGATGTACCTGCCTTATGTAGGTGAGAAAATCGATAAGCTCTTAAAATTAAAGGAGCGTTATGGCTTTAAAATATATTGGGATGGAGCCTGCTCGGGAAATAAGATTGTAGAGTTTGCACCGAAAGGGGTAGATGGCTTCATTCTGGGAACCACGTTACTTTTCGGACGAGGACGTAGTTATAAGGATATTTTGGCAGATGTTAGGAAGTTAAGATTATGACGGTTGCGATTTTGCTTTCCGGTGGAAAGGGCAGCAGAATGGGGACTGAAATTCCAAAACAGTACATCACTGTGGAGGGGGTTCCGATTTTGGTCTATTGCCTTGAGACGCTGAACAAAAGTAAATATATAGACAAGATTCAGATTGTAGCTGATAAGCAGTGGCACAAAGGTATTATTGGCTGGCTGTCGCAGTTTGGGCTTGAGGATAAATTCTTGGGTTTTTCTGCGCCGGGAGAGAATCGACAGGAATCTATTTGGAGTGGGCTGAATGATGTAAAGCGAGTGGTATCAGATGATGATTATGTATTTATACATGACGGGGCGAGACCTTTGTTGTCGCAAGCTATGATAGAGGAATCAATCCGTGGAATGAATGGATATGATGGTGTGATTCCGGTACTTCCAATGAAGGATACAGTGTATATGAGCAAGGATGGCGAGTGCATAGATTCTTTATTGAAGAGAGATGAGATCTATGCGGGGCAGGCTCCAGAGACATTTGTGTATGGAAAGTATTTTGAGGCTAACAAGGCATTGGTGGACTCTGGAGAAATCAAGCAGATAGTGGGATCCACAGAACCTGCCGTGATGGCGGGGATGAGGATGCATTTGATAGCCGGGGATGAGAGGAATTTCAAGATAACAACAAAGGTTGATTTGGAGAGATTTCATGAGAGCATTATTGCTGAAAGAAGTAGGAAAAATTAAAGTAGAGGAAATTGAGAAACCTTCCCCAAAACAGGGGGAGGTTTTAGTGAATGTGAAGGCATGCGGAATCTGTGGGTCGGATATTCCAAGGGCTTATAAAGATGGCGCACATAACATGCCGCTTGTGATAGGTCATGAGTTTTCAGGACAGGTGGAAGCTGTTGGAGCAGGAGTGTCAGATGAATGGATAGGCAAGCGAGTAGGAGTCTTCCCATTGATTCCATGCATGGAATGTATGTGCTGTAAGATTCGTAAATACGAAATGTGTAAGAACTATTCTTATTTAGGGTCACGTAGGGACGGTGGATTTGCGGAGTATGTGACTGTACCTGAATGGAATCTGATTGAGCTGCCAGATAAGGTACACGTTGATGTGGCTGCGATGCTTGAGCCTATGGCTGTGGCTGTACACGCTATTAGACAGGTATGGACCGATGAGCTTGATTTGGAAAAAGCCAATGTAGTTGTGATGGGGCTTGGAACAATAGGTTTATTTGTAACCATGTTTTTAATGGACATGGGAGTTAAAAACGTATATACGATAGGAAATAAGGAATTCCAGAAAAATAAAGTTATGGAGTTGGGAGTTCCTGAGGATAGATATTTTGACGGCTGCAAGGGTGACGCTGTGGAGTGGATTAACGTAAATACGAATTCACATGGAGCAGATGTTTTCTTTGAATGTATTGGAAAGAATGAGTCGTTGAACGTGGGAGTCGATGCTGCTGCGTCTAATGGAAGGATTTGCACAGTGGGAAATCCACATTCGGATATGGAGCTCGAGAGAAATGTGTACTGGAAGATTTTGCGAAACCAGCTAACAATTATGGGGACCTGGAATTCTTCTTTTACCCACGAAAAGGAGGATGATTGGCACTATGTGTTGGAAAGATTGCAGCAGGGTGATATACATCCTGAGAAGTTTATAACTCATAGATTTGAGCTAGATAATATAGTGGATGGTTTCGAGCTTATGAGGGATAAGAAAGAGGAGTATGTGAAGGTGATGTGGGCCAGCCGCTAAAATCGGCTGGCCATTTTAAATTATAGGTTCAATGACATGTAATGATTTTAACAATAGAATATGAATAAGGGTAATTCATTCTAAAAAAGAAATGTTTTGTTTACATTTGTTTGCAGCTGAATATCACATAAAAAGTGAAAGATAAACGGCTGCTAACAGCATAAAAATATAATTGACAGCTGAATATAACGCGAATTATAATAAAACAAGAAGAGATAGTGTTATGATAGCGTAAATGAGGATATAGATATGATAGGAAGAAATAAAGAAGTTGCTGAGCTGCTTGAACTATATGCTGGGAATAAAGCTGAACTTGTTGCGGTTTATGGTAGGCGTCGTGTTGGAAAAACATACCTTATAGACGAGACGTTTAGGGATAAAATAACCTTTAGGCATGCTGGTCTTTCACCTGTGGAAATGAGTAATGATCATCAAAAGAATCAACCGTTAAAAAAACAGTTGGAAGCGTTTTATTATTCTCTAATAACGCAGGGGATGAAAAAAAGCCATTGTCCAAAGGATTGGCTCGAAGCTTTTTTTATGCTGGAAATGCATTTGCAAAGTATAGATAATGGCGCCAGACAGGTTATATTTTTGGATGAGTTACCATGGATGGATACACCTAAATCAGGATTTATCACTGGCTTCGAAGCATTTTGGAATAGCTGGGCTTGCCACAGAAATATTATGGTTATTATATCTGGAAGTGCTAATTCTTGGATGGAAAATGAGCTTATAAATAATCATGGTGGCTTATATGGGCGTGTTACATATGAAATAAAACTTTCTCCATTCACGCTTAAGGAGAGCGAGATGCTTTTAAAAGAGCGCGGAATATCACTTTCTAGATATGATATTGTTCAAAGCTACATGATATTTGGCGGAATACCATTTTATTTGAACTATTTTAAACGTGGAAATAGTTTAGCACAAAATGTGGATGATTTGTTTTTTTCAAAAGGGGCAAAATTATCACAAGAGTATAATAGACTATTTTCATCTATATTTACTAACCCTGATGCGGTAAAGACTATTGTGAAGCTGCTTTCTAAGCGTAGTAAAGGATTTACCAGAAAGGAAATAGTTAGTGAGGCTGGATTGTCAGATGGAGGCTCTCTATCAAAGAGTCTTAACGCGTTGATTGCAAGCGACTTTATCATAAAATATACACCATTTGAATGCGGTAAAAGGGAAGAACATTATAAACTAGTTGATCCGTTTTGTATTTTTTATATAAGATTTGTGGAAAATAAGGATTCAATAGAAAATGGATTTTGGTTACAGAATATTGAGGCTCAGTCAATCATAACATGGAGAGGATATGCATTTGAAAATGTATGTTTTAATCATATTCCTGAGATTAAGCGTGCTTTGGGAATAAGTGGAGTGAATACTTCTGAGTCAGCATGGACGAAAACAGGAGATGGTGAGAGAGGTACTCAGATAGATTTATTAATACTTCGAAAAGATAACATTGTTAACATGTGTGAAATGAAATTTTATAGTGATTATTTCATGGTTGACAAAGATTATGATGCAACGCTAAGGCATAGACAAAATTTACTGTATGAGAAACTTCCTAAGAAGAGCGCGATACATAATACTCTTATTACAACATATGGAGTTAAGGACAATGAGTATAAATGGTCGTTTGAGAGGGTTATTACTTTGGAAGATCTTTTTGCCTGAAACAAGATTTTTAATAAACAGTTGTAGCACCGCCGGTTGGCGGTGCTTTTTTAACCACAGTTTCAATGATTTTCATTATTATAGACTGGCTTTACAGCTGAATATCCACATAAAAGTGCAGGATAAACAGCTGTGAACGGTATAATATAGTGTTTACAAGCTAAATATATCAAAAAATATAGATAATAAAAAGCTTATTTGTTTGAGTAAGGAATGGAAAGGACGAAATATATATGATAATCGGCTGGCATTTCTTATACCCTAAAAATCTGATAGTTTTAAGAAAATTCGCAACATTCTGTGAAAAGAGGAGTATTTTCCGACAAAATGCGGTAAAATAGTAGAACAAATAAGTATGTAAATGGTTTATCGCAGCTTGATAAATGAATATAGATAGGGCGCCATAAAACTCCTTGAAACGTTTCCCAGAAAATAGAACAAAGTTTTCTCGCAAAATGCCAAAAACAACCACGTCGTTTTTGTGAACTGTTACAAAAGATTAAAAGCAATGAAAAAATTAACAGTTTTTTAACAGATAGGGTTTATTATAATCACACTCACACCGATATAGATACTATAAGGGGGTGAGTCGCGCGGAACAAGAACGCAAAGATTTAAAACTTAATATTGTAAGAATGGAGAATGAACACAGAAGAATTTGGAGGGCTTAGACGTGTCAGAAAATACAAACAGCAAGGGAAGTAACGGTTTGAAAATTGCGATAGCAGTTGGCGTAGTTGTTATAGTAGCTTTGTTGGGAGTAGTAATCTTCCTATTAGTAGGAAAAGACAAAGAAGAGCCTGAAAGAAGAAATGTGGTCGTTACTCAAGACAATGTAGAGGAAGTCGTTAAAGAAATGGAAACGGCACCTTCAGTAGAGACAGGTTATTATGAGGCATCAATGAACACAACATGGACGTTTGCTACGGGTTCTGACGTATCAGAAGATGCATATGTTGCAAATGTAGAAGGAAACACAAATGATGTGTATTTTGATGTTGTCTTAGCAGAGGACGAAGCTCAGGTGATTTACAAGTCGCCGGTACTCCCAAGGGGTAGCGAACTGGAGAACATTGCACTTGATACTCCATTAGATGCGGGAACGTATAATTGTGTATGTATCTATCATCTTATTGATGAGGAGCAAAAAACGATTAGTACGGTCCGCGTAGGTATCACTATTGTTGTGAACCAATAAGCTTGAAAATTAAATATTGGGGAACTTAGTAACAAAGCACTCTGCCATGGATGGTGGAGGAAGGTTATGTTTTCAAGGAGGAGACGATATGAAGTTAAAAAGAATTTTAGCAGTTGCAATGGCAACAATTATGGTTATGGGAATGTCCATTACAGCGTTTGCTGATGAACCAGCTACAAATGGAACATCAGAAGGTGCAGGTACTTCTGAAGGTCATGTTGAGAAGAAAGCAACTAGTGTTATTTTACCAACAATTGCATCAGGAACAACACCTTTTGCATACACTATGGATCCTGAAGGATTAGTAGTAGCAACTGCTCATGGAAAATATGGCAATGATGTTGTATTCCCTGCAACCGGTGATACCCATGTATATTTTGACAATGGAGATGATGCCAGTGGTAAGAAGCAGTATTTAAATTCTAGTGCAGCACAAACAGTAATAAATAAGAGTAGTTATGCTATTAATGTAACGGTTAAAGCAGAAGCTGTGGCAAGTGCAGGTGGAAAGGATATTCCGTTAGCAGCAAAGGCTGATTTAACAAGTGCAACAGCAGCAGCTTTGTACTTAGGATTAATAGTGGGAGAAGAAGATGCGGTAGAAATTACTGATACAGCAGCTACAAAGACTGTTAAACTTGATGGTACACCTGCGAATTTTAAAGTTGCAGTTACGAGCACAGGCAATGCATACGAGTATAGAGAATTAACTCTCACCGAGTATAAAGCTCTTGATGGAAATAGCTCTAAAACTCAGGATGATTTTGATGCTACATGGGCAAATGTAGATTTTTCTGTTGAAGGTGCAACTACAGAGAATTTAGCAATTGCAGCTGATACAACAGCTCCTAAGCTTAAAGTTACATGGTCATGGGAAGAAGCTCCAACAGATGTAGCTCCTTCTATTGCAACAACAACTTATACATTAACAGCAAATGCAGCACTTAATGTTCCTGTAAGTCTTGGTGCAGGAAGTTTAGCTGCAACAGGTATTGCTTCTGTAAAGAATGGCGCTTCAGCTCTTCCTACAGACGCGTGGTCATACAGCAATGGCGTATTAACATTTACCGCAGCAAGAGTTAATTCTATCGCAAACGCTAAAGTTAGTAGAACATATACAGTTGTCTTCAACGATACAGCAGGTACATCAGTTGATATTACCTTAGATGGAACTGGTAATTAATATTAATTGAATTAAATATTGTTTATTTAGGGAGTGCCTAGGCACTCCCTTTTTTTATGAAGGGGAAGTGAAATGGAAGAAAAAGTTAATCTTCTAACGGAATGTGGAGTGAGAATAAAAAATAAAATATATTTTTGCTCAACATATTATAATGTCGTATTTTCTCTTGATATGGAACAAAAAGATATTATTTTAGAGAGCATTATCCCAATGGAAGACGCGTTATCGGATAGATTATCAACTATGCAGTTATTAATAGAGGATAAGTTGCTTTTTGTTCCAATGAATGCAAAGAAAGTATGGGTTTGGGAAATAGGTACTAATCATTGGCACGGAATAGACTTACCTGATTTAGAAGGAGTAAACAATAAATTTTTTCAAGCTGTAGTTATGAAAAATATCGTTTTTATGTTTGGTTGTCAACTACCAATCATTTTACGATTAAACCTTTCTGATGAAAGTATAAAAATAATCAAAATTCCATTCAATATTCATTTATATAAGCAACAACAGAAGAAATATTTGAGACGTGATTATGTAATAATTGATAATTATATTTATATGGCTTCATGTTTTGATAACTGCGTTATGCGCTTTGATTATGATGATGAATCAGTTGAATTACTAAAAGTAGGCAAAGATAACTACCGTTATGCTGGAATTGCGTTTGATGGAAATAATTTTTGGTTAACACTTGAGTATGAGGCAAGAGTAATACGATGTGATAAGGAATTGAATATTATAGAGGAAGTAATTTTAGATGAAGAAAATGATGAGATTATTGCTATAAATGGGATAGAAATACTAAGTGATAATACTATATTTGTTGAAAGTAGATTTGGAATGTCTTATCTAATTCATTATGAAAAAAATATGTTAGTAGATAAAGTAGATAAAACCTTTATGTATATGTCAAAAGAAAATGAATATGAATATTTTTTTGAGAAGAATGGAGTTTTTACAGTAAAGAAAGGGAATAAAAAAGAAATATTTGATGTTTCTGTAAAAAGAAGAGTGCTATATAAGTTTCTAAAAAAATCTTTCACACAGAAATTTAATCAAAAAGAGAATAGTATGTTTAGATTGGATGATTATTTAACTGTATTAGATTTGATGGAGGATCGAGTTGGTAAAGCTTAGATATTACGATGGAGTAGTAAATATTGGAGATCAACTTGCAACAGTAGTTAATGATTGGATGGTAAAGCAGTATAAGTTAGAAGATAATAATGAATCTACTGTAAATTTATTGACAATTGGTTCTATTCTTGCGGCAGATTTTTTTAGAGATGATGCAGTAGTATGGGGCACAGGGATTCATTATATAGAGGATTCAGCTCGACTGGCAGTCAATTATGAACGACGTAAGTTGGATATACGAGCTGTTAGAGGGCCTATAACTAGAAGGGCTTTAGCTTATGCTGGATATTCATGCCCAAGAGTTTATGGGGATCCTGCTATTTTGATGCCATATATATATAAACCAAAAATATTTCCGACAAAAAATAAAATATCTGTTATTTACCAATGGAAAGATAGACTAAATGAGGTTCCAAGTGGAGTAACCAAAATAGATGTAGAAACAAATAACTATCAAAAGGTCATAGATGAGATTGTAAGTTCATCTATGGTGGTGTCCGCATCATTACATGGCATTATCTTAGCAGAGAGTTATGGAGTCCCAGCAGTATGGTTGATTGAGAAAGAAACAGATGAAGTGATTAAATATTTTGATTGGTATTATTCTACTAAAAGATTCAAAGTCAAGGTGGCAAGTTCTATTGAAGAAGCGATAAATATGGAACCCATGCCTTTGCCGAATTTAGACGAAATGCGAGCGGAACTATACGAATCATATCCGAAGGATATCTATACAAAATATGTAGTAAAAGAATGGAACTACGTTTTTTGGGGATTTGGTAATTGTTTTAAAAGAAATATTCAAAAAATTGAAGCTAGAAAAAATGAATATATATTAGTAGATAGTGATTCTAATAAATGGGGCACGTGTTATAAAAACATAGAATGTAAATCACCAGATATTTTGAAAGATAATAAAAATTATTATGTTGTGATAACTGTCGATAACTCAAATGTAATAGAGGAAATAATAGAAAAATTACAAGAATTAAATATATGTTGTTATGAAACTATAGACAAATGGATGAGATACTTGCGATAAAAGTATTGATAAGAAATTATTTAATTATTAATGTGGGTGATTTGTATGGATTATGAAAATGACTTGGTAACAATAATTGTTCCATGTTTTAATGGAGAGAAATATGTACATCGTTTTTTTGAGTCATTAATTAAACAAACATATAAATATATCCAATTAATATTTGTTAATGATGGCTCGGTTGATGGGACTAGAGAAGTTTTTAACATATATGATTATCTTATGAGGCAGGCTGGAATAAAGACAGTATATATAGAACAAATTAATCAGGGACAAGCCGCTGCGATAAATTCTGCATTACCATATGTATGTGGTGAGTTTTTGATGTGGATGGATTCAGATGATATTCTTCTGTGTAATCATATAGAAACGAAGGTTAATTTATTAAGAGGTAATGCTAACTCTATAGTAATGTGTAAAGGAATAATCGTTGAAGAAAAACAAATAGAAATACCCATTGGAGAAATAAGTAATTGTGAAATAAAGGAAAGATTGTTTGAAAAATTGTACTGGGGGTTATGTGGATGTACTGGTGCGTTATTTATGGTGCATACTAGAGATTTTTTTTCTGAGTTTCAACAAAAAAAAATTATTACTAGTAGAGTGGGGCAGAATTTACAGATACTATTACCATTATTAACAAAATATTCTGTTGGAACGATAAATGAGAAGCTTTTTATTTATGTAAACAGAGACGATAGTCATAGTCACAGTTTTAAGACGTATCAAGAAAGATTTAATAGAATTAAAGATATTGAAGAATTGAAGGTAAGTATTTTAAAAAGTATCAAAGATAGATTCTGTGAATCGTATTATCAGCAATTGAACAGTGTTTTAAGAAAAATAGATCTCGTACAGAAATTAGAATTGTTGAATGAAGCGTTGGACTTACCGGTGGAGATAACAAAAGAAATAATTAATGAATATAGGTTTTATATAAACGATAAAAAGAGTAGATTTTGGATATGGGGAGCATGTAAGAAAAATGAGATTTTAGCTAAGGGATTGGAGATGTATGGCAATTTAAATATATCAGGGTATATAGATAGTGATGATAAGAAACAGGGAGAAAATGTAATAGCACCTTCACACGTATTTGATGAGAATGATTATTTAATAATACCATTGGCATATCATGGTGAAATAGTATCACTTTTAGATGAACGTGGGATGAAGAGTTCAGTTGATTACCTGTATTTGGCATATGATATAAAGAGAGGTATAGAACACGATGAAGAAAGTCGGAATAGCAACTTTCCACTATGCTGACAATTACGGAGCAGTCCTACAATGTTACGCGTTGCAAAAGGTGTTAAACAGATTTGATAAGATAACCGCTAATTTAATTAATTATATTCCGAATCAATACAGATATCCTCGTATTTGGAAGACAGAATATGAACATAAACAATGGCTTAATAAACGAGAAGCATTTGATAATTTTTTGAAAAAGAAATGCGAAATGGATTCTAGAACAGTATCAACAATTACTGGAGAAGGATACGATGCATTATGTGTTGGTAGTGATCAAATTTGGAATCCATTTTCAAATACCAAAGAATACTTTTTGCCTAATGTAAGCGCAGGAATAAAAAAAATATCTTACGCTGCTAGTATAGGATGTTCAGTTGTAGAAGCGGAAAAAAACAAGAAACAATTTAGCAGATATTTGGCTAAATTTGATAGTTTGAGTGTCAGAGAAATTGAACATCAGGATTTTGTGACAGCTATGAGCGGAAAAGAATGTTCTTGTGTAATTGATCCGACGCTGCTGATAAATGAAAGCGAATATATCAATTTGATTGGGAATAGAGAAGAGGATGGAGGCGAATATATATTTTTTTATTGGCTACAACATAGCAATGATTTTTATAAAGTGGTGCCTATTGTAAATAAAATAGCTGCGGAGAAAAAACTAAAAGTAAAACATACTTTATGGAATAATAATGGGCAGATTTTATTCCCAGATTCAGAATGTGTTATTTATAGTGATATTGAACGTTTTTTATGTCTTATAAAAAATGCGACATTCGTAATAACAAATTCATATCATGGAACAATCCTTTCACTTAAGTTTCATATTCCGTTCTATACATATGTGGATAAGAATATGAGCAGCCGATTTAAAACACTTGATTCATATATAGATATTAAGAGTAGGATAATTAATTGGGGAGATGATTGTCAAGAATCTGAGTTAGATTATTTAAGTATTGAAAGAAAGATAGGTAAGAAAAAAGAGGAATCGTTATTGTATTTGAAACAAGCATTAGAATTGTAATTATATTTTTTATAAAAGGTAAAAATGATGGAATCTATAAAAGCTTTAGACGCTGAAAAGTGCACAGGCTGTGGTGGATGTATGGCTGTGTGTGTAACGAAATGTATTAGTATGACTGAGGATGAAGAGGGCTTTTTGCGTCCAAATGTTATGCAAGATAAATGCATAGAATGCGGGCGGTGTATGAGCTTTTGCACGAGGAAAGAGGTGTATAGTGATTTTAAATCGAAAGCATATGCAGCGTGCTCAAAGGATGAAATAATAAAACAAAAAAGTAGTTCCGGTGGCATATTTTATCATTTGGCAAAAGAATTTATAGAAGCAGGAGGGATAGTGTATGGTGCCGCATTTGTAAGCCCAAATGAGGTAAAACATATACGTATTGACAAAGTAAAAGATATAGATATATTGATGGGATCAAAATATGTGCAGAGCAATGTTTCAGAATGCTGGGAGGAAATAACTAACGATTTATTAGCGGGAAAAGAAGTACTATTCTCAGGAACGCCATGTCAGGTAGAATCCTTAAAAAAAATATTTAGAGATTATGAAGATAAAGTATACGGAATAGCTGTGGTATGCCATGGTGTCCCTTCGCCTTTAGTATGGAAAAAGTATATAAGTCTAAAGATGGGACAATATGATGAAAGTAAAATAAGAAACATATCATTTAGGGATAAGACATTTGGTTGGAATAGATTTAGTTTGAAAATAGACTTTGATAACAATGAATATATAGATGGACATGAACACGATATATATATGCAAGGTTTTTTGAGGAATTTATATCTTAGAAAGTCATGCTATGAATGTAATTGTAAAGGGGTAGGTGGATACAATGACATTATATTGGGTGATTTCTGGAACGTAGAAATGGAAATACCAGGTATAGATACTTATTTAGGTATTAGCGCAGTAATCATAAATTCAAAAAAAGGAAAGATGTTATGGGAAAGCGTTATTGATAATTTGGAATATAGATCAGTATCAATTGAGCAAATCGCAAGAAATAATACAGCACTAGAAATGTCAGTTCAAAAAAATCCTGATAGAAGTATCTTTTATCAAGAATTATTGAATGGTGGAATAATAGATGAAGTTATCACCAGTATATTGAGAAAAGATTTAATAGATGATGATATTAGAAGAAAGTATTACTACCCAATTTTACTTGAGTATTTAGAGAGCTATGTTGATGGATTTAGTTTAGGAAAGATATTAGAGGACAATGGTTTATGTAGAATAGTTTTATATGGAGTGACAGATATTCTTCGTATAGCAAAAATGGATATAGAAAAAAATAATAGGGTAGATATAACTATTTGCGATAAGAATCCAAGTTCATTTATTGATGAGTTCGCTAATAGTAGAGTATGTGGTTTAGAGGATTTAGTTATATTATGTAATAATCATGAAGTTGATGCGATTATTATATGTAACTTACTTAGGGAGGGGCAGATACGTAACGATTTTGAAAAGAGAAATATAAGTTCGAAGGTTTATTCGTTTGTCCAATTGTTGCCACAAAGGAAATCTGTATAACAAATCAAATATAGAATGGAGAGGGAATGGAATTAATACTTGAAACAATTAATAACATTTATGATCATCTTTCGGATGATGAATCGAAAAAGATTTTTAATATGAGATTAAAATATCTTATATCATGTGATGAGCGGGAATATGTAACTTCAAACATGATGTTGTATAATGACTGGAAAATGATTGATGGGTTAAGAGCGCCTGAAATAGAAGATCCTTTAATAATATGCACTGCAGGACATGATGGATTGCTAAACAAAACGGTATTGAGTAAGTTGGGTTACCAGATATTATGCTATACAGATAGATTAAAAAAAGGAACTGTTGAAGGGATTGAAATAAAATCTATTGAAGAAGCTGCGAAGAAATATATTGGAGCGAAATATGTTGTGGGTTCTAAAAGGTTTATGAAGGAAATATATACTGAGCTAATAGCGAGCGGAATTTCGAAAGATAAAATTGTAATTCCGAGACACCGATATATAACTTTAAAGCGAGGAAATACATATTTTGATGCGTTTAAATCGAGCGGTGATGATTTTTTTGTAGATGCAGGTGCAAATAATGGTGATACTATAGTTGGATTCAAAAAATGGTGCAATGATAAATTCGAAAAAATTATGGCTTTTGAACCGAATAGGATAACCTATGAAAATTTAGTGGATAATACGAAGAATGATCAAAGGGTAGAAGCATATAATTACGCATTATGGGATAAGAAAGAGACTTTAAGATTTTCACTAAATGGTGCTGGTTCGAGAGTAATCTGTGATAGTAATATGTGTTCGGGAGAGATTGATTCTGCATTTGCGGTTACACTAGATTCTATGTTAGATAAAGAAAGAATAACTTTTATAAAGATGGATATAGAGGGTAGTGAACTTCATGCGCTAATGGGGGCAAGAAAAACCATTATACGTAATAAACCAAATCTGGCAATTTGCGTATATCATAAACCTATTGATTTTATTGAAATAGCTTCATATCTATTGGTGTTAAATCCAGATTATAAAATTAATTATAGAAATTATTTTTCAAACACGTATGAAACGATTTTATATGCTTATTAGAAACGAAATAATATAATTATCAACATGTTCAATAAAGGAAGAAATGAGACATGAGTGTAACATTAAGTGTGATTATTCCAGTATATAATACGGAAAAATATATTGATAATTGTATCGAAAGCGTATTGTCTCAAACAGAAAAGTTTGATGAGATAATAATAATAAATGATGGTTCGACGGATTCATCAGGCTCGATTTGTGATTCGTATGCTAAAGCAAATAGTAATATAACATTAATAAATCAAGAAAACACAGGGCAAGCAGTTGCAAGAAATAAAGGCATAAAACAAGCTAACAGTGAGTATATTTGTTTTCTTGATTCTGATGACTACTTATATCCAGATTATGTTAAGAAAGTAAAGAAAAATTTAAGTGTAGAAGATATAGATATTCTTTATTTCGATGCAAAAACAGTATGTGAAACATCTATAATGAAGTTAGAGGATATATACAATAGGACTAATGTTGCTCCTAAAAATGTGATGTCTGGAATGGATTATTTTGCAGAATGTTATCCAGAGGGATATAGAGAATCTCCATGTCTTGTAGTATTTAAGTTAGATTATCTTAAGAAAAGTAATGCGCAGTTTCCACCTGTAAGAATATTTGAAGATAATTATTTTTCTTTTATTACTGCAGTAAGTGCAAATAGTGTTAAATATATACCCGAAAAACTATATGTAAGGAGATATAGGGATAATTCTACCATGACTTCAATAATGACATATGAAAAATGGAGTCAGTTGGTATTTTGTATAGAAAAATGTTGGGATTATATTCAAGAGTTACAGAGTACGATTGATGATAAATACAAAGATGTATTCGTGAGATTTTATTTTAAATCATTAATTAATATATATAGTGCAGCCAATATAGTATTTGATACTAGTTCAACGATAAAAATAGACAGAGAGCTAAATAGACTCCAAGATCGAGTGGCAAAAGAATTAGATATATTTAAGGTTAGTAATTTATCGTTTGAAACTGCCAAAATAATCACTGAATTCCAAATGATATTTCGTAAAGTCACTAAGAATTTATGGAGTATATTATTTGGTGAACGGGCATTGGCTAATATGGCATATATTAAATATTTAACTACAATAAAGAATTATTTAGAAAAGTTGCCACTATCATCAAAAAAAAGAATAGGTATATATGGGACGGGAAATCATACTGATAAATTTATGTTATGGTACGAAAAGGTAATAGGTAGTATTAATGCAGAAGTTTTCTATATTGAGACGAATTGTTTGTCAGGACAAAAATATTATTGTGGAAGACCTATTATAAGTGTTAATGATATTCTCGATTATAATATCGAAGAAATCGTTATTTCTAGTGCATTATATGAAAAAGATATGTATATCATGTTAAAAGATAACCTAAAATTTAAAGGTAAAGTATATAGATTATATGAAACCTCGGCCAAAGATATATTTTTAGAGTTACGTTATTTACCTTTTGACTATTTGCCATAAAATTACTGAGATTCTTTTTTGAGGACGTTATCGGGGACGGAGGAAAAATGCAACCTAAAATCAGTGTTGTAGTACCAGTATATAATGGAGAAAAACATATTGATAGGTGTCTGCAAAGTATTATGCGTCAGGATTTAGAAGACATAGAAATTATATGTGTGGATGACGGCTCGACAGATAATACCTACAATATTCTTTTGTGGTATCAAAAAAACTATTCAAATATAAAGGTATATAAACAATCGAGAAAATATGCCGGAGTAGCTAGAAATCTTGGATTGAGCAAAGCTGAGGGGGAATATGTTCATTTTTTAGATGCAGACGATTATATATATGATAATGTTTACTCTCAAATTTATAGTCAAGCAGTAGCCAGTAAATTGGATTGCTTGAAATTTAGGTGTTTTTGCTTTAAGGCTGATAGCGGAACACAAAAAGAAGAGGAATACGTGGAGTATTCTCTTTTTAACGTTCATGAAAAATTCTTCGATGGTAGAGTGCTAAATCCTAGGGAATATATAGATTTAATGATAAGAAAACTCACTTGCGCACCATGGAGTGGAATTTATCGACGTGATTTTTTGATAAATAATAATATAGAATTTAATGATTTGAAATGTGTTAACGATTGGTCTTTTTATGTTTCAGTTCTTATTAATGCGGAAAGAGTTTCGTTGAGTGACGCAGTAGTAGTTAATCATCAGATGGGACGCGATACGTCTTTGGTGGGAATAAGAGCTAATAATTTTGATTGTGTATATAAATCTTATTATATTGTTGAAGATATAGTAAAAAATACGAGTGAGAAAATACGTCGAGAAATACTTCAGGCGGAATTAATGGGGATCTTTTTCGACTATAATAACTTACCGAGAGATATTCAAGAGAAAGAAAAAGCTAGATTTGATGAATTTATTGATCATCTTGACATGAACGATATAATCCAAAGTAAAAATGCAGATTCAAATATGGATATATCACGAGCTAATAAAATTGCCAAGATTCAATCGGATGTTTCGGGGATATGTTACTATAACTATTCTAAATTAACATCAACTGGTAAAAGAGTAGAAGATATATTAGATAAAAATAAAATAGACGAGATATATGTATATGGACTAGGAGAAATTGGACGTATGGTTATGTCTGATTTGAAACTGTCAAATTCAGATAGAGTAAAAGGAATATTTGATAAGAGAGCGGATAATAATGAAATATTTGCAATGGGTTCGAAGAATATATCTGTAAAGAAACCAAGTGAAATACCGTTAGATGAAGTTCCTATCCTTGTTACACCTGCTAGGGATTATTTAGATATTACCAAAGAGCTGATAGATATGGGGATTAATGAAAAAAGGATAATATTATTGTGTGATTTGCTAAAGCTTGCACCTTAAGTATAAAGGTTGCTAAAGGTTGCACCTCATGTAAAATACAATAATTTTAAATATAGGGTCGATGGGGAGTAAAAGGTAATATTGTTTTGAAGTGCGCTTCGCATCGTTATGATGCGAGGCGCTTTTTTGTTAATGTATGAATGGGAGTAATTAAAAATGATAAGTATTATAGTTCCTGTTTATAATTCAGAAAAATACTTAATAAGATGCATTGAAAGCATATTGCATCAGAGTATTGAATCAATAGAAATAATACTTGTTGATGATGGCTCGATGGATAAATCTGACGAGATATGTGATAAATATAGTGGTGAATATTCAAATATTAAGGTTATTCATAAAGAAAATGGCGGTTCTACCTCTGCTAGATTAGCCGGCGTTGAGGCTGCCACATATGACCTAATTGGTTTTGTAGATAGTGATGATTATGTTGAGCCAGAGATGTTCGCGGAATTATATAAAGTATATTCTGAGTCTGGTGCAGACCTGATATCTTCAGGAATAATTCGTGAGTATAATTCAGGTCAAAAAAAAGAAATAGTTATGGATAATTATGGAGAAGGATTATATAAAGATATTGCTGATAGTATATATCCATCCATGTTATTTGATTTTAAGAAAAATGATTTTGGATTATATCCAACATTAGTAAATAAGTTATTCAAAAAGGATATCATTCAAAAAATACTCAGAGAAATTGATAGTCGCATTTTCTATGGCGAGGATTCCACTACATTGTATTCCTATTGCATGGAGATAAAGAGTATTTATATTCTGCATGAAGCTTATTATCACTACTGCATAAGGAATGATTCTATGTGCCATGATTGTAATCCTGAGCTAATAATGAATACCTACAGGTTATATTCAACACTTTATGATAAGTTTAAGGATAGTAGAAAAAAGGATGAACTAATAAGGCAGCTGAAAAGATATGTTTTGGAATTAGAATCACATACTCTAGAGTGCATTTATGGAATAAATCATGGACTGTTAAATATCTGGGAATTTAATTATGAGCCTCAGTTACTAAGGGATAATAAATATATTATCTATGGGGCAAATGCATGTGGGCAGGCACTGTATCATTATGTACGTCGAAATAATGCTCAGGATAATCTGGTTGCCTGGGTTGATAAAAACTATGAGCAATTAGGATTTCAATGTGACTATGATTTAGAATCCATAAAAAAAGGTCTGTCAAAAGATTATGATTTGATAATAATAGCTGTCAAGAATTCCTCATTGGCTGAGGTAATTCGAGAAGAGCTGATAACTGATTATCAAGTTGACCCTAGTAAAATCATCTGGAGGGAATGTATTGAAAAATCTTTCTTTTCAGAGGCTATGATGTGAATGGAGGATTCATATTTAACACATCTAATGGATGAAAAAAACTATATAGTGTATAATTTAGCTGTAGCTAAGGCTACAGCATTTTTTATAAACAAGAGGAAGAAATATGCTGAAAATATATTTTGGAGACTATACAGGAAAAAATTATATTAATAATCCAGATTTATTTTTTGATAATACATATTCCGATGAGTGGCTTGAAAGCGACTTAGCAAAAGAAATAGTTAAGGATATTGATAAATCTGAATTAGTGGGTCCTAATTTGGTAGTCAGTCCATTTTTGGGATCTATTTCTATTAATAGAATTTCAGGTGGTGCCAAAACTCTTATTCAAATAGCATTTGATGATGAGCACGTTTATAATGCTTCAGCATGTGGTGATAACTGTGCTGAATGGTTACTTAAAATTGGAAATTCAAAAGATGTCTTAGTTCGATTAGGACATATGATGCATTTCCCATGCGAGAAATTTGATATTAAGATTGAAAATACTAGTGAAATAGTCCATTCTCCCAAAGAGTTAGCAGAAAAAGTAGTTATTGACGGATTGTTGGACTAGTGGAGGCTGTACAATCGGATGATAGGTAAATACGAAATTGATTTATATAACAACAAAGTTCATTATCATTTAACGGTAAAAAGAAATATTACTGTTCTTAGAGGAGATAGTGCTTCAGGAAAATCCGAGTTGATAAGGCTCTTGTCACTATATAATAGTAGTCCAGAATCATCTGGTATTACTCTTAAATGTGAGAAGAGTTGTAATGTGTTGACCGAAGAAAATGGGACTTTGTTTATTGATACCTATGAAGAAAGAATATTCTTTATAGACGAGGGTAATAGTTTTTTAAAGAGTAAAGAGTTTGCTGAAAAAGTAAAAAAAGCAAACCATTATTTTATTATAGTCTCACGAGAAAAAATGTCACAGTTACCATATAGTATTGAGGAGATATATGGGCTAAGAGAGAATCGAGAAGCGGATAAATATAGAGTCGCCAAGAAAGTGTATAACGAGATGTATCAGTTATACGGAAATAGTGAGACGCTAATCAGTAAACCGATGCTTGTTATTACTGAAGATTCAAACTCAGGCAACGATTTCTTTAGTGAAATATATGCTGCAAAATGTGTTTCGGCCAAAGGGAAAAGTAATATAAAAAAGATGATGGCTCAGTCATCAGAAGATAATGTCCTTGCAATAGTAGATGGCGCCGCTTTTGGCCCAGAGATACAGGATTGTATGGAGTATATTATTACATCTAAAAAAGATGCAAGGATTTATGCACCTGAGTCGTTTGAATACTTGATTTTAAAATCTGGAGTGGTACAGGTACCTAGTGAAATCTTGGATGAGACATGGAATTATTCAGATAGTAGAGACTTTTTTAGTTGGGAAGAATTTTATACGCATGAATTGTGTGAAAGAACAAGAAATAGTGTTTGCCAATATTCAAAAAAGCGTCTAAATGATTACTATCTAACAAAAGGTTCTGTTGAGAAAATTAAAAAGATTCTTCCGGATGATATTAAATGATGGTTATGAATGAACTAAGAGAAAAATACAATCAAATCTCAACATATCTTCCTAAAGAAAGAAAAGTAGCAATCTTTGGGTGCGGGAAGCTGGGTGAGGAATTGTATCCAGTGCTTATTCGCTATGCCTTGTTTGGGGGATTTATTGATAACGATAAAAGTAAGCAGGATAGTGGATATTTAGGGGAGAAGGTTTATTCCTTGGAAGATTTTCTCGCCAAGGAGAACAGGTCATATATTGTAATCACGGCAACTAAAGATAATACCAAGACGATAGGAAAACAGCTGGAGAAAAATGGCTTAGAGGCTGAACAAGACTATACTGACTGGGAACATTTTTTGAAGGACATATTACCATTAATATCGTATTTCCGTAATGAAAAAATATTTGTAAATCTGGCTCAGATATGTGTAACGGAGCGATGTACTTTGCGTTGTGAGGCATGTGCACATGCTTGCAATAAAGTGAGTAGAGACGAGCAGGATATGTCATTTGAAAGTGTAAAGAAAAGTGCAGATAGCTTCTTCAAAAATGTGGATATCGTCAAGGAATTTGTACTAATTGGTGGAGAACCATTTTTATATAAAGACTTGGACAAGGCCGTAGAATACATCGGAGAAAATTATAGAAAAAAAATAATAATGTTTTCTATAACTACGAATGGTACCATCACACCAGATGATACTCTGATAGCCTTGATAAAAAAGTATGATGTGACAGTTAGAATTTCAGACTATTCATATACGTTACCTAATCTAAAAAAGTCTTATGAGAGGCTTTTGGAAAAACTTCATGGAGTGAAGACTGTACTTCTAGATACCTCCAAGGATCAGTGGTTTGATTATGGATTCTTTGAAGTAGACAATGGGGAAGATGAAGAACGACTAAAAAGGATTTTCAAGACCTGTAACACGCCTTGTCGAGAAATCAGAGAAAATAAGTATTACTATTGCGTAATGGCAAGAAGTGTTTCCGAGAATTCTGGCAAGGATGTAGGCCTTGATGAATATCTTGATATGGATGCAGTTAAGGATAAGAAAGATGTATTGGCTTTTGAATTAGGATTGGTTGAAAATGGATATCTGAGCATGTGTAGGTACTGTAGAGGAGCAGAGGCTGAAAAGTTTCTTATTCCAGCAGCAATACAGCAGAAAAGATAGGGGATTAGTAATGAAAAAGGTTTATATTTTTGGACGAGGAGTGGGGTACTCCTATCTAAAAAAATGTCTGGTAAATGATATAGAAATAAAAGCCTTTATCGATAACTATGCCCAGGAGCAGGTGGATGTAGACGGTATCCCAATAATAAATGAGCAATCCATTTGTGGAGATTATGACTATGTAATAGTGAGCATTATGTCATTTAATCCAATACGTCAGGAACTAATAGAAAGCGGGGTTCCAGCAGAGAAAATAATTTGCTTTTTTGACGAGAAAGATGCGGACAATCCTGCTTACGAAGAAGTGATTGATTCTTCAAAATGGAAAGCCGAATTAACATGGAAATACACCCAAGAGGTAGTGAAACCAACTCTTTATAATCTGCCATATGAAACCAACGCTGATAGTCTCTTGGAGAAAAAAGAAATTCCATATGTAATGACAGAAGAAGAGACCATACAGGAGGTGCTAGGAGCAAAGAAAAGTTTGGTTCGCTATGGTGATGGCGAGTTTGAAATGATGTTAAACAGGCTACGTTTGCGCTATCAGAACGTAGATGAGAAGCTTGCGGCTAGGCTTAAGGAAATAATAAATTCAAATGATTCTAGAATACTGATTGCCATTGCGGACAATTATGGCAATCTATCTAAATACACAGATGTAGCAGCTAATGGAATAAGGCAGTATCTAGCTCCATCGGTTCGTGCTGCTCACATGGAAATTCTCGATGTATCAAAGAAATATGGCAATGCATATGTGTCGCGACCATATTTTATTTATAAAGATAAAAATCCCGAAGTGATTAGAAAAAAATTTAATCTAATTAAAAAGATATGGCAAGACCAGGATGTGATTATTGTTGAAGGGGACCACACAAGGTTTGGTTTAGGTAACGACCTTCTTGAGAACGTCAAGAGCGTAGAAAGAATTCTTGTTCCAGACAAGGATGCCTTTAATAAATATGATGAAATACTTGCTACGGCCAGAAAGTATGCAGCAAATCATTTGACTATTGGTATAGTAGGACCAACAGCGGCAGTGCTTGCCTATGATTTAGCCAAGGAAGGACATTGGGCGTTAGACATTGGTCAACTTGATACTGAGTACGAGTGGTTCCTAAGGGGAGCAGAGGAAAGATGCGACGTGCCATATAAAACAGTCAGTGAGTATGTTGACAAAAAAGGTTACGAAGAAATGCCTGCTGAACTTTGGGAGAAATATTCTGGAGAAATAATTGCAAGGATAGAAGCATAGGGAAAATTTATGGAGAAAGTATTGTTGTTTGGGTCTGGAGAATTTGGTGTCAGAGTATGCAGATACTTAAAAAATAAGGGAATAACACCGATAGCATTTCTAGATAACAATGAGTCAAAGTGGGGAAGAACTGTTGAGGGAGTAGGGGTTATTTCTCCAACAGATATTCGTAAATACGAATATGATAAAGTTGCTATATGTGTTAATGACACGATTTATGAGGAAATATATTCTCAGCTTGAAAAAGAGCTACAGGTAGAAAAAGGTAAGATAGTTCATTGGACCTATTGGCAGAGAGAGGATTTCCTTGAATATTATTCTAGTATAGATGTGAATGATCAGGATAAAAGGAGAATAATCGAAACCGTTGAAAAAAGCGATAGACTACGAGCTTTTAATTATACTTTTGTAGAAAAATATAAAGATGGTATAAGTTGTGTTTTAGATGAAAGCTGTGGGCTTTACTATGCCAATTACAATGGAAAGAAACTTTATTTAAATCGAAAGTTCTCCTCCATAGGTGCAGCAGAAAAGTACATAGCATCCTTGCTAATTGAGCAGGATGAAATGTCACCACATAAATATTTGGATGATGGCTTTTCCTTTGATGATGGTGTGCTTTTAGATTGTGGTGCAGCAGAAGGTAACTTCTCGTTAGAACTAGCAGAGAAGGCTGAAAAGATAATTCTGGTTGAAGCCGATGAAGGCTGGAATGAAGCCTTAGAAAAGACCTTTGAACCCTGGAAGGAAAAGGTAGTAATTGTTAATAAATGCTTAGGAAACAAGGATGATGATATATTTGTAACTATAAACAGTCTGGCAAAAGAATATGATATAGATTTTATAAAAATGGATATAGAAGGTGCTGAGGTAGAGGCACTATCTGCGGCAAGAGATTACCTTAAAAACAGGAATAAAATGAAGCTTGCAGTATGTGTATATCATAATCTGGAGGATGAAAGGAAGATAAGGGAGATACTAGAACCAATCGGATTTGTTGGTGAGACTACAAAAGGTTATATGGTGTTTCCAGACAATATGAATCAACCGCCTCGATTGGTTCATGGGGTATTGAGGATGCATAAGGATGAATAAAGTTGCTGTTGTTATTCCTTCACACAAAGCAAAATTGAGTAACAATGAAAAAATATCATTGACTCAATGCAGAAGGGTGTTAAAAAAATACGATAGGTTTTTGGTGGTCCCGGAGGGGATAACTATAGACTATGCGGATGACGAGAAGCTACTTTCAGTAAGGGCTGAATATCTGTCTAGCAGAAAAGCCTACAGCGAGTATGTACTAAGTGAGGAATTCTATCAGTTATTTGAGGATTATGAATATATTCTCATTTATCAGTTGGATGCATTCGTTTTTGAAGATAAGTTAGAGTATTTTTGCAATCTTGGGTATGACTATATAGGCGCAGAATGGTTACATGGATTAGAGTGCCATACTACGGAGAAAAGCCTATGGTATTTCGCCAACGGAGGCTTTTCCCTGAGGAAGGTTTCAGCATTTTTGAGATGGATTCGAGAATGCAAAGCTACGGTTGACTATGGAAAAATGCTTGTGCCAGAGGATATGGCGATAGCAGTTTTTGGAAGTGAATATTTAAAGATCGCAAAAAGACCGGATTCTATGGATTTTGCATATGAAATGCATCCTGAGGAGTGTCACAAGCTTCACGGTGGACAGTTACCTTTTGGATGTCATGCCTGGCATAGATTTGGAAGATATTTTTGGAAAGAAATAATTGATAGCTATGGCTATGATGTGGAAATAATTCCTGAGAACCAAGAGACCATTATATTATCATCTGGTCCGGAACGTTTTGAAAAGCTAAAAAAATATTTTTCAAAGGAAAAACTTTATAAGACATTGCTGAGGATGCTACCGAATTGGGATGGGAAAATATATGTTTTTGGCGCAGGACACTATGGATTTAGTTTTGCAAACATGGCATTAGGTACAGAGATTGAGATAGTAAATATAATCGATAACGATAATAATAAAATTGGTAAAAAGATTAATGATATCGAAATCATTTCATTAATGGATGCATTAGATAAAGAAAGTCATCCTATACTTGTGGCCCTTGCAAATCCACAAAGTGTAGAAGAGTTATTGTTATCTAAAGGATGGGTAAAAGGAAGAGACTTTATTTTGTCAACAGATTTACAGAAGGAAATGTGTAATGAATGATAAGGGGTTGGAAATAATTAAATCTGTTCTAATGGATGACGAATCGAAAAGAATCTTTGACTTGCGTGTCTCATATAGTGACACCCTGAATGATAAATATTTGAATCAATTAGGAGATGTGTTTCGTATTAAAGTATGCCAGAGCGAGGAATGGAAAGAGTTTATTGATAGAATTAGTTCTTGTGACGAAGGCCTGGTTTTATATGGCGCGGGAGTATATGGAGCACAATTGATAAAACTTACTCCAGATGTTAAGTGGAAATGTATCATAACTAAGGATGATTCCAGAGAAAGTTTGCATTCAATTCCAATAGTTCAGATTGATAAATATCTTAGCGATTACCAAGGAGACTATATTGTTATAACCTCAAAGAGATATAAAGAAGAGATGCAAGAGTATCTGATTTCTAAAGGGGTCGATATTAGCAATATTATCGACGGAACAATCCTCTATGATTTGACTGAGGGAAAGCAGTATTTTGATTTAGAGCAACTGCCACGTGCAAATGGTCACGAAGTATTTGCAGATGTTGGTAGTTGCGATGGAATGTCGGCAGTACAATTTTTAAAATGGTGTGATGGAAAAGGGTATGCATATTGTTTTGAGCCAGATGAAAAGAACATAAAGGGTCTTGTGGAAAATATGAAGGCTAAGGGGATTACCGATGAGCAATATGAAATCATACGAAAAGGTGCATGGAACATGGATGGCACCGTTTTCTTTGACGCAAAAGGAACAGCAGGCTCATGCATATGTGAGAACCCTGAAGCGAACCAGGGACGTGTTGATTCAATAGAAGTAACCAGCCTTGATAATGTTTTTTCAGATAAAAAAATTACGTTTATAAAAATGGATATTGAAGGGGCAGAGCTAAAAGCTTTGGAGGGTGCAAAACGGATTATTGCGGATCAGAGACCAAAGCTTGCTATATGTGTTTATCATAGGCCGGAAGATATTTGGGAAATTCCGATGTACATTTTGGAGTTAAATCGGGACTATAAATTCTATTTGAGACATTATTCTTTTGAAGGACTTGAGACGGTGCTTTATGCGATGTGAGTAAGGTGAAATCATGCAAACTGTAATATTCGGAGCCCAGGGCATAGCGCTAACTGTCTATGAGGCATATACAATTTCAAATTCAGATAAAAAGGTGGAGTGTTTTCTAGTGACTAGTTATGAAAACAATCCATCTTCTTTGGCAAGTCTACCAGTGCTCACTCTTGAAGATTATTCTAAGGAATGCGCAGACAAATCTGATGTGCAAATCCTTGTGGCTACGCCTGCAAATGTGATGGATGGGATAGTTGATTCTCTCCATGCAGCAGGTTTCTACAATATCACATTAATGAAGGATGAAGAACTGAATAATCTATGCACTGAGGCAAGCAAGCGAGGTGTAGGGTACTCTTCTGTTTATAGCCTTGATGCAGGGCGTGAGCAGTCTAGTCTTAATGTATTTATGGCATGTTCAAAGTACGACAAACCATTGATTCGTAAATACGATATTCCGAAATATATGATTCCAATTCATGTGGGTGCAGCGGGGCCTGACAACATGAATGCCCAGCTGTTTGATGACACTGGTATTAACATTTCCCACAAGAATGGAAATTACTGCGAGCTTACGGGATTGTATTGGGTGTGGAAGAATGTGCTGAATGAGGCTGGGAATGAATCAAATTATTATGGCTTATGTCAGTATCGAAGATTTCTCGATTTGTCTGAAGATGATTTAAGGCGAATAAAGGCTAACGACATAGACGTGGTATTACCTTTTCCACTGACCTATGAGCCTGATATATTGGAGCATAGAAAAAGATATATAAAGGATGAAGATTGGGACGCGTTGTTGAGGGCACTGGAAGAGCTTCATCCGGAGCAGATGCCTGCAGTCAAAATGATTTTACAGCAGAAATGGCTATTTAATTACAATGTAATCTTGGCTAAGAAATCGGTACTAAAGGAATACTGCCAGTGGCTATTTCCGATACTTGAGAAGGTGGAAGAGTACTCTGATCCAAAGGGTAATCAGCGGTCTGACAGGTACATTGGGTACATGGGGGAAACGCTGGAGACAATATACTTTATGCTGAATAAGGATAAATATAAGATTGTTCACGGGGGATGTAGGCTGCTGGTTTAGGTATAATGACAATTAATTAATAAGCGAAGAGCAGATAAATGAAATAGAAGAGCGATACAATCGTGGCGAAAGTCTTAGTGCTTTGGCTAAGGAGTATGGCGTCACTCGTCAGGCTCTTTATTTTTTCAAGACTATTATGTTATGTGGAAAAAGGCGCAATAATCAGCTAGAACTAGACAAAAGTAGGTGGGATTAGCTGGTTATTGTAAAGAAACTATACAATAGCGAGCTAATACTAACACCTCATATTTGTAAAAAAGATGAGGATGTCATAAAAGTGTTGATTGAAGTCTATACTTCTTGGATTTCTGATGCTATATCAAATTATAATACAGACATGTTTTATCAGCCGAGAGATTATATTTTTGAGTGCATACTGGAAATCTAATGAAGTTAGTGAATTGGATAATGAAGTACAGTGAAGTTAGCAGTGAAGTACAGTGAAGTTTTTGTTTACAACTTCACTGTATTTTTTTATAATTCTAATATAAAGACCCGTCGGAGGATTACATTATGCGTCTAGAAGAGATGTTTCCAGAATATGGTTTGGAGAATAAAAACACTGAATATAAAGGAATAATTAAAGAAGGAAAAAGCGATAAAGGAAAAAATCTTGAAATAGGTTGGCTTAAAACAATCGTGGCATTCGCTAATACCGAAGGTGGCAAATTAATCATAGGTGTTGAAGATGACACACATAAGATTGTAGCATTAGACAAAAAAACAGCCGATAAAATCATTTTGATGATACACCGCCAGATAAAAGAACGTATTGATCCAAGTATTTCCTATGACATAAAGGGAATTAACGCGGTAACAGGCAATGAGCCAAGGTATATCATAGAAGTGACAGTAGCAAAAAGTAAAAATTTACCTGTTACCTTACACGAAGAAGGCTTGCTTGGTATATATGTACGAAATTATGGACGTACCGATATTGCTACATCAGAACAGATAAAAGATCTTATTTTAATGAGTGACAATACTCCGTTTGACACCGCTATAATTGATATTCCTTATACGGAAAACAATTATAAAAAGCTTCATTTGGTTGCCGAAGAAAGAAAATCCAAGATTTCTGAAAAAGAACTTATATCTAAAGGTGCAATTTCAGAAGATAAGTTTATATCTAAAGGAATGCAGCTTTTTGCAGATGATTACGATGGTTTAAGGACAAAGGTTGTGGCTACAGTATGGCCTGGTTTAACAAAAGGAGGCTCTATCGTAACAGCTTCAGAAGAGTATACAGGTAATATACTATCTGTATTGGAAAAAACTATTAATTTTATCAGCTCACATTCTGCTAATGGCTTTAGAAAAGTTGATACTAAAACTGTACCCTATGTATCTTATCCACCTAGAGCTGTTACAGAAGGTGTCGTAAACGCTATAGGTCACAGGAACTACTACATGCACGGTACTCAAGTTGAGATAAATATTTTCCCAGATAGACTTGAGATAACATCTCCAGGAGCGCTTTTAGGAGTAAGAGAACTTTATAAGGAGAAAAATATAGCATCAATTATCCCTCGTAGAAGAAACGATATCATTTGTAATATTCTTGAGATGTGTAAATACATGGAAAAAAAGGGCTCTGGATTTGACTATATAGAAGAAGATTATGCAAAGTCAGGAGAAGAGTTTGCACCATTTATAACAGCTGATTCAAATTCATTTACATTGACTCTTCCTGACTTAACATTTGAAAAAGGCGTTATAGATATTACTGCTGAATCGCCAGCTGTATACGTAGAAGAAATCCTGGAAGGAAAAAATGATTTAAGAATTCTTTCATATTGCTACGGCAATAAACATACTGTAAAAGAAATTGCCACAGAAATAGGGGTTACACCATCAACTTATTTCAGAAGTAAAGTTATTGACAGATTAGTAAATTCAGGAATGCTCATAGAAACAAAGAATCAAACCGCAAGCATGTATACAGCAAATATAGAGAAGGTAAAATTAAAAATTCGCTAAAGCTGGAATGGTGTGCCAATCAGCTTGCAACAATAGGAAGGATCTCATATGCTCAGGCCGAAAAATACATGATAGATTTGGCGGTTATAGATTGCCTGGTTGGAAATGTGGACAGGCATACAAGAAACTTCGGTTTATTCTTTAATTCAAACACAGGAGAATACTCGATTCCACTAGTATTTGATAATGGTATGGGCTTGTTTGAGCATGACTATTACAGAGACAATTATAAGAGCTTCGAGGAAGCAATGAATAATGTGTATGTTTCGCCATATGGAGAAGATCCTTTTGATTTCTTACTTGAGTTAAATAAAAAGTATCATCTGAGGACTCTTTATAAAGGTGTAGAGGAAATTCATTACCTACAAATTTTACACACATCTTTTGCTGAAGAATACAAAAGGAGGATGCAGCAGTTATGGCAGAAGTTAGATTAATAAATAATCTAAAGGGACTCCTTTATTACATTGACACTCCATTTATGGATTTCGAGATAAAGAACCGCGAGCTTATAAAGGCTGAAGATTTAAGTAATGGTAAGCTATATCCATGGGAATTAGCCAAGCTGGGTGTATCCTATGGTAGCTTCAATCAGTTTTTTCAGCGCAGAACTATGCGCGAGGGTTGCATGTTTTACAGAGAACATCTCAAAGCACTTGGAATGGATAAAATGGATTTCGACCTATACATCAAAAAGAATAATGGAAATAATCATTTGGATAATTACTGGGTGAAGTTTGAGGATTTTGGGGCTAAGTGTTTTGCGGAATTATAAAAGGGAGGATTAAGAGAAAGGAGATTCAATATGGATAGTATAAACATGAGAAATAGTGCAGAAATAGATGATAATGATGCAATTCGAGTAATGAAAGAAATTAGCAAAAGGGCTGAGGAGAACGGAATTGCCGATATGTCTTTAGAAGAAATTAATGCTGAAATACAGGAAGTACGTAAAAATAAATAATTATGCAGTAGTTTGTTTTAGGTATCTTAATGATGAAAAATCACTGTTTTTTAGAAAAATAGTGATTTTTTGCTTTAGAAATACTATAATATAATCAAAAACAGTGAAAAAATTTAAGTTAGGAGTATTAAAAAATATCAAAATGGAACCATATGTAGCAAAAAATATGCCATTAGAATATGAAATGGATAAGGAGCTTCTGAGACTTATTGCTGAAGCGAATTCTAAGTATGGAGAATATAAAGCAATTCTTAATACTCTTGAGTTTGATGCATCCTATTTCTTAGATTCAGTTATTCTTACTGAGAGTTATAAGTCAACTCAAATTGAGGGAACACAAATCTCTCAGGATGAGATGTTTTATTTAAAATATCTAGATGAAACTGATGATAAGAAAGAGATACAGAATTTAAAGAAGGCTTTATCTTATGCTGAGGAAAACAAAGGCACCGGTATTAATTATGAACTGGTTAATGAAATGCATAGGATATTACTTGATAGTGTTAGAGGTTCAGAAAAAACACCTGGTAAAATCAGAACTACCCAAAATTGGATTGGACCAAGAGGATGTACTCTTGAAACAGCAACCTTTGTTCCACCGGTTCCAGAACAGGTATATGGACTTCTTATCAATCTATATGAGTACATGAATAATATGTTTATTGATCCTTTTTTGATAAATGTAGCTATTTCTCATGCTCAGTTTGAGACTATTCATGCATATAAAGATGGAAACGGAAGACTAGGGAGAGCTTTGATTCCAGTGCAAATGTCAGTGCTTGACGATACACGACCTTTGTTATTTATGTCTGAAATAATTGAATTATATAAACCTTCATATCAAAGAAGTCTAATGGAATTACGACGTGGGAACATAATTGGATACCTTAAATTTTTCCTACAATGTACAATAGACCAGTGTTCATCCTATATCTATAAGCTAGAAAAGGTTAAAGAAATATATAAAGAAGACATGGAATTAATAAAGGCAATTAGAGGCAATTCTGTATATAAGATTATGCCTGTAATTTATAAGCAGATAGTATTTACAAAGAAGGAGATAGTGGATGCTTCAGGGGTTTCTGTAAATGTTGTATCTAGAATTATTGAACAGTTGGTTGATTTAGGAATACTAATAAGAGATCCAAGTGTAATGAAGAAGGGATATAGATATCAAAAAATATACGAAGTTTTTGTAAATTCGGGAATGGAATAAAAAAGAAAATCACTGTTTTTTAGAAAAACAGTGATTTTTTTATTAAAACAGACCCTAAATTCACTAAAACAGTGAAAAACTGATTTCAAATTACAAAAATACCTCCATCATCCGATATATATTACAAATCAAAGTTTTTTAACACATAGGGAGTATAATGCTTATAACAGATTAGTATGTAGTTTTATAATCTGCGAGGCATTGCTATGAAGAAATATCGATTTTTCAAGGGAATAGAAGTATTGGCGCTGGCAGCAATTTTGGCAGCTCCAGTTAATGTGCTCGCAAGTGAGCCAGAAGAAGTAGTTGAGGAAGTACCAGCAGAAGATAAGCAGGAAACTGAAGCTGCAGAAACAACAGACACAACACCAATTCTAAATACAATTCTAGAAACAACTCCAGTAACTGAGGAGCAGCCAACTCCTGCAGGGGAAAATTCAGAAAATAAAGAGACACCACAGGCTTCAGAGACACCAGAGACTCCAGAAACTCCAGAGTACAAAGAGCCTGTAGTCTCAGTGATTTTCCCTTCTCTTCCAGAAGAAGGGGAATCTCCACTGGATTTCTTTATCGATCCGGAGCAGCTTATATATCTAACAGATGCAGCAGCATACGGTGGTGGTCGCGTAGATAGTGGCGCAACAATCTTATTCAGAAATCATGACAGAGATTACGATTTCTCGCGCTACAGTGACAGATTTGAGGTTTTAAACCAAAGTGAGGTGCCTGTAAAGGTTACAGTTACGGCTCAGATTACCAATCTTGGTGAAATTGAGATGGTAGGCAGTCCATACACATGGGATGATGAAGCCTGCCAGATGTACATGGCGGTTGTAGACAATGAAGGTCATGAGCGACCATTGATTGAAGACGGAACGGTAAAAATAGAAGTTGAAATGGCAGAGGTTGATCAGTATTCCTTCGGATTAGTTGGACACTGTAACCCATTGGGGCGCTGGCAGGATATATATGTAGGTCCACGAGTTACATTGACGTGGGACATGGAGCCAGTAATGCCAGAGGAACTTGAAACACCAGAAATAGAAATTTACAACGAAATCCTAGAGACAGAGCCTTATGAAGAGCCAGAAGAGCCTGATGCAGATTTAGAGCCTGAAATTGAATCAGAACCAGAACCTGAGTCTCCTTCGGAACTAGAACCTGAATCTGAAACAAAGCCAGACTCAGACCAAGAGCTAGAACCACCCTCTGAAGAAAATCAATCCACCCAGGATGAAGAGCCTCCACCACCAGAAGACTATTCAGAACTAGGCCCACCTAGCGATGATTAAAAAATAATAAAAATATTTGCGTTATATATAAACTTTCCAATTCATCATCCGATAATATAAGTAACAAAACAAAAATGAATTGTCCATCAAAGCAAGCGGACCAATTCTCCGTTATCAGGTTTGGCAAAGGTCTTATCGGATGATGCGAAGGGAAAGTAACTTTGAAGGATGATTCGGCAGAAAGGACCTAATAAATGAATATCACAGTTTTCGTTTAGGAGCTGCTTTTCGACTTCGAATACCGAGGCCGGAGGGCAGCTCAATTATTGTATTCTAGGGATTTTATTTCACTTCCAGGTGGCGTCACACCAAATCTCAACACACTTATTAGATAGAAAGTTCACAATTGGATGATAGAATGCTAATGACTCAAAATGTAACTAGTAGGGGTGCAACTAATGGGGGACTTTCGTGAGTTTAGAATGTCAACAGATGAATTGACAGGTTTGTTGGATAAACAGACCTTCTTCGCTTGCGCCCAAAATTTAATAGATACAGCCCCTGAAGGTCAGGAATATGCATTCATTTTCTTTGATCTAGAAAATTTCAAAATCTTTAATGCAAACTATGGATATGAAATTGGTGATGAGCTATTAATATCCATCGCATATATTCTTAAAGACGAATTTGAAGGCCAGCTGATCTCTCGTTTTTCAGGGGATCATTTTGTGGCTTGCGTAAACACCATTCAGGTTATTCAAACTATCAAATCTATCCGCGATAGAATCAAATTAATACGAAAGAGCGTAAGCGTCGAGCTGAAGGCAGGTATTTTCATCTATGATGGTGAGGAAAAGGATGTAATCAAATGCTGCGATAAGGCTCGTATGGCCTGCATCAGTATCAAGAAAAAATATGATGTTGGATATCGTGTTTATGACAAGGAACTGGGTGGAAGCATTCAGCGTAAACAGGATATTTTGGACAGGGTAGATGAGGCAATCGCAAAGCGATATATCAAGGTATACTATCAGCCAATAGTGCGCTCGTTTACAGGAGAAGTCTGTGCGTGGGAGGCCTTGGCAAGATGGCAGGATCCAGTAAAGGGCATAGTTTATCCTAATGAATTCATTTCAGTTCTTGAAGAATACAGAATGATTCAAAAGATAGATATGTTTGTAATTGACGAGGTGTTCGGCCGATATCATCGTGAGGTGGAAGGAAGGATGCCTGCTGTACCAGTTTCCATAAATCTTTCAAGAATTGATTTTGAGGTTATGGATTTGGTTGAATTCCTAGAAACTAAGATTCGTCAGTACAAATGTCCAAAGAATATGTTCCATCTGGAAATCACAGAAAGTGCCTTGATGGATAACACTGAGCACATCATGGCTCAAGTTGGCAGGCTTCGTCAGCATGGCTTTGAAGTATGGATGGACGATTTTGGAAGCGGTTATTCGTCTCTGAATCTTTTAAAGAATTATAAGTTTGACCTTGTAAAAATAGATATGGATTTCCTCCGTGATTTCGAGGATACAGAAAATGACAAAATAATTCTTAGGCATATTGTGTCTATGATTAAGAATCTTGGCACACACACACTTATAGAGGGTGTTGAGACACAGGAGCAGTTCGACTTCATGAAGAGTATTGGCTGCGAAATGATTCAGGGTTATCTCATCGGAAGACCAATGCCTTATCTTGAGGGTCTCGATAGTATAAAGAAGAGTGGAAGAAAGCTGGAGTCATATGAGGATCGTCTTTTTAATGATGAAATCGGAAAGGTTGATATCTTAAAACAGAATCCTCTTCAAAATGTTGAACATCCAGATGATGAAAGTGCATTGCCGCTGGCGGTATTGTTTGTAGAAGACGAGATTTGGAGCTTTAAATATATCAACGAAGAGTTCATGAATACCATGAAGCTCTTTGGATATAAGGACGAGGCTGATATTGAGCTTATGTTGAACAAGGAGCATACAAGATGGCTCCAGTACCATCATTTCATAGATATTTGCGCCCACAGTAAGGCTGAAAACATTTCAGAAAGCATGGATTACATTGTCAGTGGACGAATTGTTAACATGCGAGTACGTTACTTGAGTGCGTCACAGGGTGGAAAGCGTGAGGCATACATGGTTTCCTTCAGACTCTTATCTCGTTTTAGAAATAGTGATTACGATAATAGACTTACATCAATTAGCAAGTCAATGATTTCCATGTATGAAAGTGTTGATTTGTTTGGAATACATGATGACTTCTACGAGAATATTTATTTGAGTGACAGCCGCTTACACGCGGATTTTGATGAGGGAAAAAAGAAATCTCATGAAATTATAGAAGGAATATGCGAGCACCTCGTTCATGAGGACGACCGTTCTTATTTTAGAGAGATGTTTGATATGGATACTATAGAGGCGAGAATTGCAGAGGAACCAGGTGGTGCTGTAGTAGGCTTCTATAGAATTTTAGATTCCAGATACAATTATGTATGGAAGACAGTAACTCTATCCATAATGCATTTTGAAAATAACGATTGTGTGCTTTGTTGTGTAAGCGAGGCGCCAAATGAAATTGCAAGGCGTATGACTGATAGCCAGCAGGAGAGACGTAATTTAGATGAGGATAGCAGAATTGATGCAATAAACATGAATCCTACATTTGAAAACATTTTGCAGCTGATTCCTGTAGGTGTTTTCTGGAAGGACAGGGAGCGAAAATTCCTTGGTGCAAACCAGATGTTTTTGGATTACTATGGCCTTCAATCAGTTCAGGAAATTATAGGAAAAACAGATGAGGACATGGGTTGGCACATAAATCCAGACGCCTTCAAGAAGGATGAACTGGAGGTAATCAATAATGGTCGTACTATCGAAAATGTCCGTGGAGAATGCATTGTCAGAGGTAGCGTAAGAAAGATTGCAGCCAGCAAACAGCCTTACGTTGTGGATAGAAAAATAGTTGGTTTGGTAGGCTATTTCAAGGATGTTACTGATGAACTGAAGGAGCAGGAAAAGCTGGAACTTTTAACTATGACAGATGCTCTTACAGGACTATACAATCGACGTGCTTTTGCTGAGATAGTTGAAAAATTTATGCATCAGTATGAGTCTGACAAAACAGATTTCGCACTTATGATGGTGGATATTGATAAGTTCAAGCAAATCAACGATCTGTATGGCCATGATTATGGTGACTTGGTGCTTACGAAGGTCAGCAACATTTTGAAGCATGTAGCATCTGATAATAGTGTAGTTTTCAGGTTTGGTGGTGATGAGTTCGTAATCCTTCATCAGCATAAAAATACAGCAGAGCTTGAAAGCATAAAGCTGGAAATCCTAGCCGAATTAAATCGAGCAAATCAGATGTCGACCAACTCTATAAATGTTCAGCTATCGATAGGTGTAGCTGTTTATTCAGAGTACGGAAACCTGAGAGATTGCCTTGAAGCAGCTGATAAAGAGATGTACGCAGAGAAAGAACAACATAAAAAGGAGTAATAGTATACAAAAACAAAATGCGAAAAATGTGTATTATGACGGAATTTGATTATTTGTGATTGAATATGACTATTTATGATTGCCACCATGATTTACTAATGTTATATTTTGATTGTATTAATCATAAATGAGCAGAAATGCTCAAAGGGGTGGTGATTGAATGCTTACTGAAGAGAGAAGGACACGAATAATCGAAATCGTCAATGAAAAGAAGGCTGTATCTGTAAATGAGCTTGTTGAGCTTTTGGATACATCAGCAGCCACAATCAGACGAGATATAAATGAACTGAATCGTTCTCACAAATTAATAAAGGTGTTCGGTGGAGCTACTTCAATCTCAGCGAAGGATGTCATCACCAAAGAAGATGCCGTTAAACAAAAGGTTCAGAAAAACGTCGCTGAAAAGGGCAATATCAGCCGCTATGCTGCAGGCCTCATTCAGGATAATGATTTTGTTTATATCGATGCCGGTACCACTACACTGGCCATGCTGGAATTTATTAATAACCATAAAGCAAAATACATCACAAACGGTGTTGTGCACGCGAGAATCCTTATGGAAAAAGGACTTGAGGTTATTATGATTGGGGGAAGACTTAAGGCTTCCACAGAGGCAGTGGTTGGTCCAGATTGTACAGAGTTCATTCGTAAATATCATTTTACGAAGGCGTTCATGGGTACCAATGGAATTTCAGTTCATGCAGGCTTCACTACACCAGATGCTGATGAGGCCATGATTAAGACAGCCGCCATCAGACATGCATATAAGTCATTTATTCTGGCGGATCACACGAAATTTGATGAAGTTAATTCTGTGACTTTTGCAGAGATTGGTGATTGCACCATCATCACAGACAAGCTTCCATCAAAGGATTATATGAACAACACTACAGTAAAAATCTGTAGCGAATAGGAAATAGAATACGGAGGTACGAAGATGGTTTATACGGTTACATTTAACCCTGCAATCGATTATGTAGTACGAATGGATGGAGATTTACTCCCAGGTATGACAAATCGTTCTGCTAGTGAGGAGTATTATTTCGGCGGAAAGGGTATCAATGTATCCATGGTTTTAGCTGAGCTTGGTGTTAAGAGCACAGCCCTTGGTTTTGTTGCAGGATTCACAGGAAAAGCAATCGAGGAAGGTGTTCGCGAGCAGGGCATTGATGCAGAGTTTATTAAGCTTAAAGAAGGCAATTCCAGAATCAATGTAAAGCTTAAGGCTTCAGAGGAGACTGAGATTAATGCTCAGGGACCAAAGATTGATGAAGAATCTCAGATGGAACTTTTTAATAAGCTTTCAAAGTTAGTTGAGGGTGATGTTCTTATACTTGCTGGTTCTATTCCAAATTCACTTCCAGATGACGTTTATGAAAGAATTCTTTCAGCGCTCGATGGAAAGGGAATTCAGTTTGTTGTTGATGCAACAAAGGATTTGCTCACAAACGTTCTTAAGTATCATCCATTCCTTATCAAGCCAAACAACTTCGAGCTTGGCGAGATTGTAGGAAAGGTGCTTACTACAGACGATGAGATATATGAAGGAGCATTAAAGCTTCAGGAAATGGGAGCGAGAAACGTTCTTATTTCAATGGCAGGCGATGGCGCTATGCTGGTTGATGAAAATGGCCAGAGATACCGCATCGGCGTACCAAAGGGGCAGGTTAGAAATTCAGTAGGTGCTGGAGATTCAATGGTAGCAGGCTTTGTGGCAGGTTATATGAAGGAGAAGAATTACGACACAGCACTTAAGATGGGTACAGCAGCAGGTTCAGCAACAGCTTTCTCAGACGGACTTGCAAAGGCAGCTGATATCGAAGCTTTGTATAAAACATTGAAATAAATGTTTATATAAATTTTATTAATGTTTTTAATGTAGGAGGGAATATGAAAATTTCAGAGTTTATCGATCCTAAAGGGATCAAGCTTCAGGTTGCGTTAGAAGACCAGAACGATGCAATTGATCAACTCATTGCACTTCATGATTCTGTAGGTAACTTGAAAGACGTAGCACAGTTCAAGGAGGCTATCCTTGCACGTGAGGCAAAGGGTTCAACAGCTATCGGAAATGGTATCGCTGTTCCTCACGGAAAGTCAGCAGCTGTTGCAAAGGCAGCTGTTACAGCTATTACTTGCCCAGCAGGTGTTGATTATAAGGCACTTGATGGCAAGCCAAGCAATCTTTTATTTATGATTGCAGCTCCAGAGGGTGGAGCAGATACTCACCTTGAGGTGCTTTCTAAGCTTATGACAATGCTTATGGATGCAGCATTCTGCAAGACTCTTGTAGAGGCTAAGACAGTTGATGAATTCCTTGGACTTATCGACAAGAAGGAAGCAGAGAAGGATGCAGCTTCTGGCGTAAAGGCTACTTCTGGTTCTGATTCAAAGAAGATTGTCGCAGTTACAGCATGCCCAACAGGTATTGCTCACACATTTATGGCTGCTGAGTCTCTTGAGCAGAAGGCTAAGGAGCTTGGCATTGGTTTCAGAGTAGAGAAGGATGGTTCTGGCGGAGCTAAGGATCCTCTTACAGCTGCTGAAATCGCTGAGGCAGATGCAGTTATCGTTGCATGTGATAAAAATATCGATATGAGCGTTTTCGATGGCAAGAAGGTTGTGCTTGCTTCTACAAAGGAAGCAATCCACACACCAGAGAAGCTTTTCGAGAAGGCTGAGACAGCTTCTGTATATCATCACACAGGAGCAGTTACAAAGAGAGCAGATGATTCTAACGAGACATTAGGACGTCAGCTTTACAAGCACTTAATGAATGGTGTATCACACATGCTTCCATTCGTTATTGGTGGTGGTATACTTATCGCTATCGCATTCTTACTTGATGATTATTCAATTGATCCTAGCAACTTCGGTTCTAATACACCAGTAGCTGCTTGGTTCAAGACAATTGGTGGCGGAGCATTTGGATTTATGCTTCCTATCCTTGCTGGTTTCATTGCTCAGTCAATTGCTGACAGACCAGGTCTTGCAGTTGGTTTCGTAGGTGGTCTTCTTGCATCAACAGGAGCTACATTCGCTAACCCAGGTGGAGCTATTCCATCAGCCTTCCTTGGTGCATTAGTAGCAGGTTTTGCAGCTGGTTACTTTATGAAGTGGCTGGAGAAGGTTTGCGACGTACTTCCACAGTCTCTTGAAGGTATCAAGCCAGTACTTATTTACCCACTTTGCGGTATCACAGTAATCGGTATTATAATGTGCGCAATCAACCCAATCGTTGGTGCCCTTAACGCATGGATTTCAGGTGTTCTTACAGGAATGGGAACAACATCACTTATTCCTCTTGGAATCATCCTTGGTGCTATGATGGCTACAGATATGGGTGGTCCACTTAACAAGGCAGCATATGTATTCGGTACAGCTGCTCTTGCAGAGCAGAACGAAGTAGGCTGGATGATTATGGCAGCAGTTATGGTTGGTGGTATGGTTCCTCCAATCGCTATCGCTCTTGCTACACTTATCTTCCCTAAGAAGTTCACAGTTGCTGAGAGAAAGGCTGGTCCTGTTAACTTTATCATGGGCTTCTGCTTCATCACAGAGGGTGCTATCCCTTATGCAGCAGCAGATCCACTTCACGTTATCCCATCTCTTATGGTTGGATCAGGTGTGGCAGGTGCTCTTTCAATGGCATTCAAGTGCACACTTATGGCTCCACACGGTGGAATCTTCGTATTCCCAGTAGTTGGTCATGCTGTACTTTACCTTGTAGCTCTTGCAATTGGTTCAGCAGTTAGCTGCGTACTTCTTGGTGTATTAAAGAAGACAGTAGAAGACTAATAATATAGAAGAAATAATATTATAAGCTTTCATACCATTCCGAGGGGGCTTCCTCTCGGAATGGGTTTTTGTTTATTTTTGTTATTTATTTGACAAAAACTTATATTTTTTTTAGAGAAACAATAATAGACAAATAGGTTGTTTTTCTATAAAGTATATAAATGTACTTTTTTAGGGATTAATTAGTACGTTGAAACGAAAGGAGATATTTATGGTTTCAAAAGTAGTTAAGGTTACAAACGAGCAGGGTATGCACATGCGTCCAGCTACAGTTTTCAGCGCAGCTGTTACACCATTCGAGTCAGATGTTAAGATTGGATACAATGGTATGCAGTACGATGGAAAGAGCGTTATGATGCTTATGGCAGCTTGCATTAAGTGTGGAGCAGAGATCGAGATCATCTGTGATGGTTCTGATGAGGAAGCTGCACTTGCTAAGGCTGTTGAGCTCGTAGAGAGTGGTTTAGGAGACTAATTCGTTACACTATTCATATTTAGAGGGAGGAACATCTATGTACAAGGGCATAGAAGCATCTAGAGGAATAGGTATTGGTAGTATCTGCCTCATCGTAGAGCGCGACTTATCTTTTGAGTCAAAGCACATTGATGATACAGATGCAGAGAAAGCAAGATTTAATTCAGCTATTGATAAGTTCAAGGCTGAGACAGCTGAAATGGCTGAGAATATTAGAAAGAACATCGGTCCAAAAGAGGCTGAAATCATGGAAGGTCACTTAGCTATGATCAACGATCCAACAATGGCTGGTGAGATGACTAAGATGATTGAGGCTGGTCAGTGTGCAGAAGCAGCAGTTACAGCTGTTTGCGATATGTTCATTGGCATGTTCTCTAAGATGGAAGACGATATGATGCGTCAGCGTGCATCAGATATTTCTGATATCAAGATTAGCTTGCTTAAGATTTTACTTGGGGTAGAAGATGTTGATATTAGTAAGGTTGCTCCAGGCACTGTTTTAGTTGCCCACGATCTGACACCTTCTATGACATCTCAGATTGTTAAAGAGAATGTTGTTGGTATTATCACAGAGGTTGGAGGTAAGACTTCACATTCTGCTATTCTTGCAAGAGCCTTAGAGATACCTGCTGTCCTTTCAGTTCCTGGAATTACAGAGCTTGTTAAGGACAAGGATACTGCTATCGTCGACGGTACAGAGGGTGATGTATATATCAATCCAGATGGTGACGTAGTTTCGAAGTACGTTATCAAGCGTGAAGAGTTTATCCGTGCTCAGGCTGAGCTTAAGAACTTCTTCGGTAAGGAGACAGTTACAGCTGACGGAGACAGAGTAGAGCTCTTCTGCAACATTGGAACACCTAAGGACGCTAAGAAGGCTATCGAATGTGACGGTGAAGGTATCGGCCTTTTCCGTTCAGAGTTCTTATTCATGGACAAGCCACATCTTCCAACAGAGGATGAGCAGTTCGAGGCTTACAAGGAAGCCGTTGAGACTATGGCTGGTAAGACAGTCATTATCCGTACTCTTGATATTGGTGGTGATAAGGATATCCCTTATCTTGGTCTTGAGAAGGAAGAGAATCCATTCTTAGGATACAGAGCAGTTCGTTACTGCTTAGCT
The DNA here is from genome assembly GCF_900115215.1 of Pseudobutyrivibrio sp. UC1225. NCBI lineage: Bacteria > Bacillati > Bacillota > Clostridia > Lachnospirales > Lachnospiraceae > Pseudobutyrivibrio > Pseudobutyrivibrio sp. UC1225. The sequence continues at coordinate 125,697 of NZ_FOVQ01000007.1, forward strand.
AATAAAGATATTTATAAGACACAGCTCAGAGGTCTCCTCAGAGCCAGCGCTTATGGAAAAGTTAAGATTATGGTACCACTTGTTACTTGTGTTGATGAGGTTCGTGCTGTTAAGGCTCTTGTTGAAGAGTGCAAGCAGGAGCTTAAGGCAGAGGGCATCAAGTACGATGAGAACATCGAGGTTGGTTGCATGGTTGAGACAGCAGCAGCTTCACTTATTGCTGATCTTCTTGCAAAGGAAGCAGATTTCTTCTCAATTGGTACAAACGACTTAACTCAGTATACAATGAGTGTTGATAGAGGAAATGCAAATGTTGCATACCTTTACTCAGCATTTCAGCCAGCAGTTCTTCGTTCAATCAAGAACATTATTCAGGCTGGTAACGCAGCTGGTATTCCAGTTGGTATGTGTGGTGAGGCAGCAGCAGATCCACTCATGATTCCACTTCTTATGTCATTCGGTCTTGATGAGTACTCAGTGAACCCAGTTCTCGTACTCACAGCTCGTAGCATTATTTCTAAGTGGTCAAAGGCTGAGGCTGATGCTTTAGCAGAGAAGGCACTTAGCCTTTCAACAGAGGCTGAGGTAGTAGCTCTTCTTAAGGCTTCTGCAAAATAATGTGAATTAAATCAAGAAATGGTATAATAAACCTTGAGCAATTCGGTTGCTCAAGGTTTTTTTATTATAAAAAGCCTTCCCCTTGAGGGAAAGGTGGCCCATAGGGCCGGATGAGGTGAATATGAAAAATACAAACATGAACGTAGCGGACGCAGTAGATAATCGAAACCAGGTCATTGTTAGAACAAGTATCATAGGAATAATTGCCAATCTTCTTCTGGCAGGATTTAAGGCACTGGTAGGTTTATTATCAGGTTCTATCGCCATTATTCTTGATGCAGTAAATAATTTATCAGATGCTCTTTCGTCTGTAGTTACAATTATAGGTACCAAGCTGGCAGGTAAGATGCCTGACAAGGAGCATCCTATGGGCCACGGACGTGCAGAATACCTAAGTGCTCTTTTAGTAGCAGCAATTATTATTTATGCAGGTCTTACATCGTTGAATGAATCTATTCTTAAGATTGTTCATCCAACTGAGGTAAAATATGAGACTTTTACATTAGTTGTTCTTGTGGCAGCTATTTTTGTGAAATTTTTCCTTGGAAGATTCGTAAAATCAACAGGCGAAAAAGTGAATTCCAGCGCTCTTATAGCTTCGGGAGCAGACGCAAGTTTTGATGCTATTATTTCTACATCTGTTTTGCTTTCGGCTATAATATATATTGCTTTTGGTATTTCACTTGAGGCGTGGTTAGGTGTGATTATTTCCTTAATCATCGTAAAGGCTGGTTGGGAAATGATGTCAGATACTCTTGATGATATCCTTGGACGTCGCCCAGACAGAGAGCTTACCGTTGGTATCAAGAGACTTATCTGTGAGGAGCCAGAGGTTCGCGGGGCTTACGATTTAGTGCTTAATAACTATGGTCCAAATAAATTTTTCGGTTCTGTACATATTGAGTTGCCGGATGTTATGACTGTAGAAGAGGTGGATAATCTTACACGTCGTATACAGGCAAAGGTATTCAAGGAGACAGGAGTTGTGCTTACAGGTGTTGGTGTGTATTCATATAACACTAAGAATGACGAAGCGGCTCGCATTCGTAACCGAGTTCTCGAGATTGTTAAGCAGCATGAATGGGCGCTTCAGTTACATGGCTTTTATGTTAATACAGAGACAAAAGAAATGCGCTTTGACGTAGTATTCAGCTTTGAAATAGTTCACACTGAAGGTGTTGAGATTATACATAATGAAGTACTTGCAGAGTACCCAGAATACGATATTCAGATTGCCGCTGATGTAGATGTGGCAGACTAGGATAAGACAGGAGAATCGAGTAATGAAACAGACACAGGACAAAGAAAGAAATCTTACCATGATGATGGATGAGTATGAGTTGACTATGGCCAACGCATATTTCAATGATCCAACCATCGATCCAAAAACAATGGTAAGTTTTGATGTATTTTACAGAAAGAATCCAGATGGGGGCGGTTTTGCAATCTTTGCAGGTCTTCAGCAGATTAAGGATTATCTTTTAAATATGCACTTCACTGATGAGGATATTGCTTATCTTCGAAGTGTAGGTCATTTTACAGAGGACTTTTTAGAGTACCTTAAGAATTTCAAATTTACAGGTGATGTGGATGCGTTTCCAGAGGGAACTATTATGTATCCAAACGAGCCTATTATCACTGTTACAGCTCCTATTATTGAGGCACAGCTGGTGGAGACTGAGATTCTTGCTCAGGTAAATCATCAGTCTCTTATAGCTACAAAGGCCAGCCGTATTGTAAGAGCCGCTGCAGGTCGTGCTGTTTCAGATTTTGGTGCAAGACGTGCACATAATAACGATGCAGCAATCTACGGAGCAAGAGCAGCTTATATTGGTGGTGCTGCAGGTACTGCAACAGTTTCTGCAGGTCAGTATTTTGATATTCCAATTGGCGGAACAATGGCCCACAGCTATGTAATGTATTTTACAAGTGATGATAATGATTATGGTACATCAGAGCTTCAGGCTTTCAGAAGCTTTGCAAAGAGCTACCCTAACAACTGTATTCTTCTTGTAGATACTTATAATGTTCTTAAGTCAGGTGTACCTAATGCTATAAAGGTATTCCAGGAGATGAAGGATGCAGGTATCAAGTCAAAGAGCTTTGGTATCAGAATTGACTCAGGTGACTTGGCATATCTTACAAAGAAGTCCCGTCAGATGCTTGATGCTGCGGGCTTTACAGACGCTAAGATTATCGTAAGTAACTCACTTGATGAGTACACCATCACATCTATTCTTCAGCAGGGTGGTCAGGTTAATTCATTTGGTGTTGGCGAGCGTCTTATCACAGCAAAATCTGAGCCTGTATTTGGTGCAGTATATAAGCTTTGCGCAGTTACAGATGCCAAGACTGGAAAGACTATTCCAAAGATTAAGATTTCTGAGACAGTGGAGAAGATTACTAATCCTGGTCTCAAGGATGTATATCGAGTTAAGGATGAGCACGGAAGAGCAGTAGCAGATATGCTTGCAATCAAGGGAGAGCAGGTAGATATGTCTGTTGCAGGTGGCTACAAATTCGTAGACCCTGAGCAGCCATGGAAGAGCACTCATGTATTTGAAAATTGTACAGTAGAGCTTCTTCAGAAGCCTCTTATCAGAGATGGAAAAGCAGCCTGCGAGGATGAGGATATTCAGACAATCAGGGCAAGAGTAAAGGAACAGCTGGAGACCAGTGTATGGCCTGAGGAGCAACGTTTCGAGAATCCACATAAGCACTATTTGGATATGACTCCTGCATACTATAACATGAAGATGGAACTCTTACGTGAAGAGGATAAATAAGATTGATATCAGATTTACAGATTAAAGAATATAATACAAAGCTTGCGCAGCATGATTTAGCCCTTGTGTTTTCGGACCAAGGGCTTTGCCTTACTGATGGCAAGCTTCAAATAATGGCAGATTTCAGGGAAATGCTTCCAAGATTAAAGCAGAGTAATCTTCAGCGAGAGATGCTGGTGAAGGCAGCCAGAATAAAGGGGCAGGAGATGCCTCAGACTCTAGTGGATGCCACGGCAGGCTTTGGAGAGGATTCCCTTATATTAGCGGCCGCTGGATTTCAGGTTCGTCTATATGAATTTGATGAAATAATCGCAGTGTTGCTGCAGGATTGCATGGAAAGAGCAGCGGAAATTCCAGAGCTAAAGGCGGCAGTAGGTCGCATGGAACTTATCTGCGGGGACAGTGTTGAGGGCATGAAGAATCTGGATTATACGCCGGATATAGTTCTTCTTGACCCAATGTTTCCAGCACGTCAGAAGAGCGGGCTGATTAAAAAGAAATTCCAGTTGATTCAAAGGCTTGAAAGTCCATGTAGCACTGAAAATGAGCTGTTAGAAGCAGCTGAGATGGCTGGACCTAAGCGAATAGTAATCAAACGTCCTCTCAAGGGACCATATCTAGCTGACAGAAAGCCAAGCTACAGCTTAGAGGGGAAAGCTATTAGGTACGATTGCATGGTTTACGCAAGATAAAGGGACTTTGAGTATAATTCATCAAATGGCATTTTTTGTTCACGGAATACCCTTATTTTTATACTAAAATCAATGATATATAACACAAGTAGTGTGCGTATCTTTAAAAAAGAGGGTAAAAATGAAAAAGAATAAGCGTACAACAGTCAGAAGAAGAATAACTAGGCATGTAGTAATTGCAATTGCAATAACTATCACGGTTATGACTATTGTTAATCTTATATATTTGTCTCGACGAATTATCGAGCAGCAGGAGATGAAGCTGGAGCTTGCTACTCAAATGAGTGCTGGCGAAGTGCAGAATTGGATTAAGGACATGTCTACTGTTACAGAAGATATGGCAAGTTCTCTTACTGCTTTAGGTGATTTGAATGAGGTTACAGTGCGAGCCGTCGTAGACAGAGTGGCATTGAATCATCCTGAGCTCTATTATGTATATTTCTCAGACAGACTGGGTAATGCGACTATGGCTAGAGGAGTTCAGTTTGCTGAAGGGGTAGACCCTAGAGAACGAGTTTGGTATAAGACTGCAGAAGCGCTAGGCCATACGGTAGTAATAGATCCTTATTCCAGCGCATCGCGACCAGACATTATGATGGTAACAGTTGCCACCCCTGTTTATTGGGGAACAATGCTAGTTGGAGTTGTTGCTGTTGATGCAGATATTGCAACTGTTCAGGATTTTATTAATTCGATAGATTTTGAAAATGGTTCCTATGGGTTCCTTTTAGATAGCAAAAATAATATAATCGCTCATCCAAACTCCGATTTTAATCCAAAGAATGGAAATATAACATCAGCAGTGGATGTTATGCCTGAACTGGATGATATTTTATCCACATCAAAGCAGGATAAATATATAACAGCTCCTGACTATACAGGTAAAAGAATGGTATATTCAGCTCAAACGCTTGAGGGTAGCAGGTGGACAGTGGCTGTGGCCTATCCAGAGTCTAACTTTCTTTCGCATGTGGATCGAGGAATTCGAATTAGTTTGTTTGTGGCAATACTGTGTGCAATTCTAGCAGTTGGTGATATTACAGTTACAGTTAGAAGAGTACTGAAGCCTCTAGGTAAGATTAATCCGGCAATGCAAAAAATCGTGGAAGGCGATTTCTCTACCAAACTAAATTTCGCTGAAGCAAATGATGAGATTGGTGATTTACAGGATGAACTAGCTATTGTGTTAGAGGCTTTGTCAAAGGTAATTGACAAGCAGGCTTATGTGCTTTCTGAGATGGAAAATGGAAATCTTATTGTGGAGGATATTGAGAACTTCCCAGGAGAATTGAATCAGATTGCCAAGTCAGTTAATTCAATCAAGGAAACCTTCAACGATATTATTTCAGATATTCAGTTCTCAGCAATCAATTTACAAAGCTATGCTATGGGTATTAATGAGACAACTGATATGGATGAAATGAGGATGATATTTGAGGAGCTTTCTGCGGAAGCAAACGCATTAATGGATAAGACATCAAAGTTCATCACAATGCCAGGTGGACCAAAGACTACAGACTATGATTCAACTGGTGCATATAGCAGTCAGAATGATTATCGTGATGATTTTTAATTATTGACAGAAATAGAATAAGAAACAGATTTAGAGTCTCTGACGAAAATCAGAGGCTCTTTTTGTATTGTTTTTACAAAAATAGCGCAACCGATTGCAAACGGAGATTTCTTGTGGTAGGGTTTGTACTGAGGTGGAAAATATATGGGACAGACATTAGATTCGATAGCTAAGGAGCTTGGTCTTTCAAAGACAACGGTAAGCCGTGCAATTTCAGGCAAGGGCCGTATTTCCGAGGAAACAAGACAAAAAGTTAATAAATATATCAAGGAGATTAACTACAGACCTAGCGCTGTAGCACGCTCTCTTGCGGCCAATCGTACTTTCAACGTAGGGCTTGTAGTGCCTGCGGATTCTGCTTTGGGAGAGATGCCATACTTCCAGACTCTTATGACAGGAGTCTGCGACAGAGCTATGGATTATGATTATGATGTTCTTATCCTGCTTGCTGATAACGATGGAATTACACCTTTGAAGCATGCTGTTCAGAACCGTAAGATTGATGCGGTTATTGTCAGCCGTTGCGAGAGAGATTCCAAGGTTATTAATTTCTTGAAAGCTTCAAATATTCCTTATGTAGTAGTGGGAAATCCTATGGATGACGAGGTGCTCTGTGTAGATCATGATAACCAGGGCGCGGCATCAAGAATGATTGAAACACTTATTGATAAAGGAATTACACGTATGGCTCTCATTGGTGGTGGTGAAAATATTAATGTAACCCACAGCCGTTTAGAGGGCTTTAGAGATGGCTTTAAAAACAAAGGTCTTAAGGCAGACGAAAGTCTGATTTTCTTAAATATGCATAAAAGCGCAAGGATGGATTCTGTGTTGCGCGAGGTTATTTCAGAGGGGGCGGAATGTATTGTCTGCATGGATGATATGCTTTGCAACTCCGTATTAAACTGCCTCCACAATGATGGTATTTCTGTGCCTGAGGATGTAAAGCTTTGCTCCTTTTATGATTCTAACTTACTATCAACATCAAAACCTTCAATAACCAGCCTTTATTTTGATGCAAAGAGACTGGGAAGTGAATGTATTGAGCTTCTGATGCGCAACCTAGATGGCGAAAGTGTCACAAACTTGGTAGTGACTGACTTTAACATTCAGATGCGCGACAGCACAACTTAGTAAAAATTAATAAAAAAGATACACAATAGTCGTTAAATTTGCTGTGTTGACGAAAAACGCTACAAAGGATAGGATTATGTATGAAGAACAACCGGTTGCACAATGACGACAACCTGGGAGTATAAATATCATGTAAAAAATGGAGGAATAATCATGAAGAAAAAGTTAGTATCAGCACTTCTTGTTTCTACAATGGCAGTTTCTGCATTTGTAGGATGTGGTGCAGCAGCTGAGGAAACACCAGCAGCAGATTCAACAGAGGCTACAGAGGAAACAGCAGAGGCATCTACAGAGGATGCAATTGCAAATCTTATTGCAGCAACAGAGGGAACAGTAAATATTGACCTTTGGTGCTCAGAAACAGAAGAATATCAGACAGTTATGAAGAAGCTTTGCGATGATTTCGCAGCTCAGTATCCAGATGTAGATTTCAACATCACACTTGGTGCTGTTTCAGAAGCTGATATGAAAGATAGAGTGTTAGAGGATGTTGAGGCAGCAGCTGATGTGTTTGTATTCCCAGATGATCAGCTCGAGGCACTTGTTAAGGCAGGCGCTCTTAACGAGGTGGCTGCTCAGTATACTTATGATATGAACGAGACAGATACTCCAGCAACAGTTGAGGCTGCTCAGTACGATGGAAAGCAGTATGGCTATCCATTCACAGCTTCTAATGGATATTTCTTATACTATGATAAGAACCAGTTATCTGATGAGGATGTAGCTTCTTGGGAAGCACTTACAGCTAAGGCTGAGGAGCTTGGCAAGGAAGTTGGTTGTGAGACAGCAAACGGCTGGTACTTATATGGATTCTTCAAGGGCGCTGGTTGCAACCTTACAGAGAACGAAGATCAGTCAAACAACTGTGATTGGAACAATGAGACAGGTCTTGCGGCAGCAGAGGCACTTCAGGAAATCGCTTCTTCTAAGGCATACAAGAGCTACGGAAACGATGACCTTCTTGCAAACCTTAACGATGGCAAGGTTGTAGCTTATGTATCTGGTACATGGAATGTAAACGCATTCTCAGAGGCTTATGGTGATGGCTATGCAGCCACAAAGCTTCCTACATTCAAGGTAAATGGTGAAGACAAGCAGATGGCTTCTTACTCAGGATACAAGTTCGTAGGTGTTAACGCATACGCAGAGAACACAGGTTGGTCAATGCTTCTTGCTGAGTACCTTACAAACGCAACATCTCAGGAAGCTGTTTACGAAGCAACAGGTGAGGGCCCTTCAAACACAGAGGCACTTGCAAAGGCTTCTTCTCCAGCACTTAATGCTCTTGCAGCTCAGTCAGAATTTGCACAGCTTCAGAGAGTTGGTGGCAACTACTGGACACCAGCAGAGTCACTTGGAAAGAACATCCTTGAGGGCAAGGTAAGCCAGCAGGTACTTGATGATGCTGTAGCAGGTATTACACAGCCTGTAGAATAAGCAAGTATTTTGTCTAGCGGAGCGAAGGCAAAATGTTTGCCACGACGCAGCCTCTTTGCCGAAGGCAATCATAATGGCTGCGTCTTCCCGCTAGTATGATGTAGACTTCCCCCTGATAAGGGGGAAGCCTTTTATATGAAGAGGACTATGTATGAAGAAAATCGGTAATTACTTTAAAGACTTTGGGCAAGCAATAGCCCACGGCGACATCTGGGTAAAGCTTTCCCTTATCATCATGGGTGCAGGCTACTTTGGAAGAAAGCAGTTTGTGCGCGGCATACTCATGACAGTGCTCCAGATAGGAGTGCTGGCATCAATTTTTGGTGTATTTGCACCTTATATGTCAAAGCTCAATACTCTGGGAACGGTTCAGAGAGAAGAGATTTTTGATATTGTAACTATGAAAAAAACTGTTAATAATTACGATAATTCTCTGTTGATTCTCCTTTATGGAATTATTGGAATTCTGGTAATTATTGCATTTATCGCATTATATATTGGTAATATTAAAGCAACATATCGCCTTCAGAAGATGCAGGAGAACGGTGAAAAGCTAAATACATTTGTAGATGATATTGTTTCATTCAAAAATGAAAGATTCCACATCACCCTCCTTACTCTCCCAAGCTTAGGCGTAATTCTTATCAACATCGTACCTATTTTATTTATGGTATGTATCGCATTTACGAATTATGATGAAAATCATCAGCCACCTACATATTTGTTTACATGGGTTGGTATTAAAAACTTCGTAAATCTTTTTACAACAAGCCAGACAATCACATTTGGTTACGCTTTTGTAAGAGTATTAATTTGGACATTGATTTGGGCTGTTCTTGCAACAGCAACAACCTTCCTTGGCGGTATCTTACTTGCCCAATTTATCAACCATGAGGATACAAAATTCAAGGGCATGTGGAGAACACTTTTTGTAATCACAATTGGTATTCCACAGTTCGTTACACTTCTTCTTATCAGTAAGATGTTTGGTGATAATGGTATCGTAAATACGTTTTGCTCAAATGTAGGAATCCTTGATTTCTTCAAGAACATTGGATTGCTTAATGCGGCAGATTCCTTCATTCCATTTTTATCACGTCCAGGCTGGGCACACGTAACAATTATTCTTGTTAATATTTGGGTAGGTATTCCATATCAGATGCTTGTTGCCACAGGTATCCTTATGAATATCCCTTCAGATCAGATTGAATCTGCAAAGATTGATGGTGCCAACAAGTTCCAGATTTTCTGGAAGATAACAATGCCTTATGTATTGTTCATTACAGGCCCATCACTTATTCAGTCAGTTATTGCTAATATCAATAACTTTAACGTTATTTATTTACTTACATACAACTACAAGACAACAAACATGGCCATGGCTAATTCACACGCCAACGAGGTTGACCTGCTTATTACCTGGTTATTCAGACTGACAAATGAGTACAGTAACTTCAAGATGGCATCAGTAATTGGTATTGTAACATTCGTAGTTTGTGCAGCCCTTTCACTTCTTACTTTCTCAAGAATGATAGGTGGAGATAAAGAGGGGGTATACAGATAATGAAAAAAACATGGAAAATAGTCGGAAGACATGTCGTTCTTGCAGTACTTGCATTTATATGGTTGATACCAGTTTTTTGGTTGGTAGTAACAACATTTGGTGTGGAAAAGGGAATTAATACAAATCACTTCTTCCCGGCACATTGGACACTTGCAAACTATCATCAGCTTTTCTTTGAGCCAGATGCAGCAGCAAATTTCCCTGCGTGGTTTAAGAATTCAATGATTATCGGTGTCTTTAGCTGTCTTGTTTCTTCAATATTTGTAATCATGACAGCTTACGCATTTTCATTTATTGAATTTAAGGGTAGAAAGAAGCTTATGAGCTTTTCACTCATCCTTGGAATGTTCCCAGGCGTACTTTCAATGATTGCTATGTACTTCATTTTGAAGATGCTTGGACTTACTGATAGTGTAGTAGGACTTATTATCCTTTATTCAGGTGCATCAGGTCTTGGTTACCTGATTTTGAAGGGATTCTTCGATACAATTCCTACTTCACTTCACGAAGCAGCAAAGCTTGAGGGCGCATCAGAGGCAACAATCTTCGCAAAGATTGTAGTGCCACTTTCAAAGCCAATGATTGTTTATACAGTCATCAACTCCTTCCTTAATCCTTGGATGGACTTCGTAATGGTTCGTCTTATGATTAAGTCAAAGAATGCAGCGGACTGGACAATGGCTCTCGGACTGTTCAACTTATTACAGCGTGCTCTTGTTAACCAGTACTTCGCATACTTCTGTTGCGGTGGATTAATGATTGCAGTGCCAATCTCTATCCTCTTTATCATCATGCAGAAGTTCTACGTAGAAGGTGTTACTGGCGGAGCCGTGAAGGGATAAGGAAATTTTTTGTCGAGTCGACTTTAAGATAATTATATGTAATATATGTGAAATGCGCCCCACCGAGGGGCGCTTTTCTATAATATTTCATATTTTTTGTATACTCTTTACACAATTATAATGTAGTATAATGTCCATAAAACGGGGGGATTTACAATCCTGAAATTTTAAGGAGGAACCCGCAATGGACAATGAATTTAGAGAGTATATTACTTTTGTTGTAAAGACGAAAGATGGCAATGAAGTAGAAATGGCTGTCATTGACCAGTTCGAGTTTGAGAACAAAGGTTATGTAGCTGCTGCTATAGTTGACGGTGATACAGTTAGTGATGAGGGATGTTTTATCTATCGAGTAAAGGTTGGAGAAGAAGATTTTAAGGTAGAAAAAATTACTAACCAGATTGACTATAACAGGATTGCAGAAGCATACATGGAAATGATTTAAAAATTTTGACCAGCTCGACGGAGCTGGTCATTTAATTTTTAAATCATTTACTTTATAATCAAAAGAATGATGAAAAGATTTAATAGTGCGAAACTTAGAAAAATTATAATAGTGATACTCCTGTGGGTTGTTTTTATCGTAAAAGCAACTCTTGTTTTGCAAACTGCATATGAGGCTACAGATAGGGCTAAGGAATATGTAAAACATCCTGCGGAGGGTGTGACTGTTATCGATAAGACAAAGACATTAGAATTTACACCTGAAAATCCTACAGCAGGATTTATTTTTTACCCAGGAGCTCTTGTGGAACCGGATGCATATGCACCATTACTGGAACAGTTGGCAGAACATGGAATAAAATGCATTATGGTTAGAATGCCACATTATATGGCACTTTTGGATGCAAATGGTGCTCGTGGAATCAGAGAGATGTATCCTGAAATCAAGCACTGGTATTTAGGAGGTCACAGCCTTGGTGGTGCCATGGCTTCCATGTATGGAAACATTCATAGTGATGAATTTGATGGGCTTATCTTTTTAGCTGCTTATGCTACAGATGATTTGACAGATGATGATTTAAAGGTTCTTTTAGTTCGTGGAGATCAGGATAAAGTTTTAAACATGGACAGATACAACGAATGTCTAAAGAATCTTCCTTCAGATTATCAGGAATATGTTATCGAGGGTGGATGTCATGCTTACTTTGGAGATTATGGTCCACAAAAGAACGACGGCAACCCTTCTATCACAGTGGAGGAGCAGACCCGTCAAACCGTTGAAAAACTAGTAGATTTTATGGAATAATCTCGAAATTTTTGTGAAAGTAATTGTACAATTGAATTTTTTTCTATATTCTTTAAGCGGGAGCATATTGTTTGGTGATAGGAGGCAATATGAGTTTAAAGGATAAACACGTATACGAAAGAAATAAACTTGCATTTAAGTTTGGAACCATAATAATGGTGTTTGAAATTTTATCGACTATCGTCTACCAGGCAAGTCGAGTAGGCTTTTTGACCACCAATGTTATGTTAGTTATTCAGGCTTTAATTGCAGGTTTTTTTATTTATAGTTATCTTCGTTACAGCAAAAGAAACCGCGGAAAATATCTGATGATGGCATCTCTTATAGGCAGCTACTTTGTAGTAATGCTGGGAAGTGTTCACATCACCTATATTTGGGCTTTTGGACCAGCTCTTCTGATTGAGGTTTTGTTGTTCGCGGATAATACATTGACGTTGGCCACAGCAGCATTGGTAGTAGCAATTAACGCCGGATATCTTCCTCTTTTCTACAAGTATTCAGTAGAAGTTGAAGATAGAAGGCATGCAGTTTCGACGGATTTAGTATTTTCGATTTTGATTAGTTTGATGGCAATTTTCTATGTACGCCTTAACAGTAAGCATAATGGGGAGTCCTTGGAAGAGATTGAAGAAGGTGCAAGACAGCAGGAAGAAAACGCCAGAGTCATGAAGGAAATAGGCGAACAGATTGCAGCAAAGCTTGAGGATGCTAATGACGCCATGGAGGGCTTAGCTACAAAGGTTCAGTCTTCTGCAGAAAGTGCACAGCAGATTTCTGAATCAGTTACAATGACCGCTGAGGCCGTACAGACTCAGACAGAAATGAATGCAAACATTACGGAGTCACTTGAAAACATTGCTCATCAGTCACGGGCTATGAGACGTAATGCTGATGAGGTTACAGAGAACATCACTGATGGTAATTCTCTTGTACAGGAGCTTAGAAAGAAGTCGGAGGAAGCATCTGCAATTAATGCTGAGACAGCTACAATGACAGCAGATTTGCAGCAGTCAGCGGATACAGTTAAAGATATTGTTAGTACCATTCTTGATATCAGTGGACAGACAAACCTGTTAGCTCTTAATGCATCTATTGAGGCAGCCCGTGCCGGTGAGGCTGGTAAGGGATTCGCGGTTGTTGCTGATGAAATTAGAGCTCTTTCAGAACACACAAAGGAATCTGCTGAGGAAATTGCAAATACGATTGATGAACTTATCAAGAAGGTAAATATTGCATCTGATAATATGCAGCGTTCCGTTGATTCAGCAAATCAGCAGGGTGAGATGATTGTGGAAACAGGAGACAAGTTCAAGGAGATTCTTGAGAAGGTTTCTGATTTAACAAGACGTGCAACAGTTATTTCTGAGGATGTTGATTCCTGTGTAGATGCAAACACAAAGGTTATGGATGCTATCAGTAATCTTTCAGCTACATCAGAAGAGGTTGCAGCATCAGCTGAATCCAGCATCACAATTAGTGAGGACTGCGAGGCTGATATGAAGAGCACAGAAGATATCCTTCATGCAATCCTTGAGATTAGTAGAGCAAGCAATTGATAATAGAAAAATAACATGGTCTGTGGCATTTGCTGCAGACCTATTTTCATTGTGCACAAGCAAACAAATGTTTGAATTTTATAAAGTCTGTGATATAATGATTCATGTACCGTTGGACTTATAGTTTAGGTGAAAATATGGATTTTAAATTACATTCACAGTTTAAGCCTACAGGCGATCAGCCTCAGGCTATAGAAGATTTAGTCCGTGGTTTCAAAGAGGGAAATCAGATGCAGACACTTCTCGGTGTTACTGGTTCTGGAAAGACCTTCACCATGGCTAATGTTATAGAGCAGCTGAATAAACCCACACTTATTATTGCTCACAACAAGACACTTGCGGGTCAGCTTTATTCCGAATTCAAGGAATTTTTCCCAGAGAATGCAGTTGAATATTTTGTATCCTACTACGATTACTATCAGCCGGAGGCCTATGTGCCTAGTACTGATACCTACATCGCAAAGGATTCCTCTATCAATGATGAGATAGATAAGCTTCGTCTTTCTGCTACAGCATCACTGTCTGAAAGAAGAGATGTAATTATCGTATCTTCTGTTTCATGTATCTATGGCATTGGTGAGCCAGATGATTTTCAGAACATGATGGTGTCCCTTCGTCCAGGAGATTTTAAGGACAGGGATGATGTCATTCACGAGCTGATTAATATTCAGTACATGAGAAACGATATGGATTTTGCCCGTGGTACATTCCGTGTCCGTGGAGATACATTGGAAGTCATTCCAGCCAACACCAGCGATTACGGTATCCGTATCGAGTTCTTTGGTGACGAGATAGACCGTATATGCGAAACAGAAATCATGACAGGTCAGGTGAAACGTGAGCTGGAGCATGTGGCTATCTTCCCAGCCAGTCATTATGTTATTCCGCAGGATAAGATTAACTCAGCCTGCGCCAGCATCGAGGCGGAGCTGGATGAGAGAATTAAATATTTTAAGTCAGAAGATAAATTAATAGAGGCTCAGCGAATTGGTGAGCGTACTAATTTTGATATAGAGATGCTTCGTGAGACAGGCTTCTGTTCCGGTATCGAAAACTACAGCCGTCACATGACTAATCAACAGCCAGGAGAGCCGCCAAAGTGTCTTATTGATTACTTCGGTGATGATTTCCTTATCATCGTGGACGAGAGCCACATCACCCTGCCACAGGTGCGTGGTATGTTTGCAGGCGACCAGGCTCGAAAGCGTACACTTGTTGAGTATGGTTTCAGACTTCCATCGGCACTTGATAACAGACCACTTAATTTTGGTGAGTTTGAATCAAAGATAGATCAGATTATGTTCGTAAGTGCCACACCAGGTGACTACGAAGAGGAGCACGAGATGCTTCGTACAGAGCAGGTTATCCGTCCTACAGGCTTGCTGGATCCAGAGGTGGAGGTTCGTCCTGTAGAAGGTCAGATTGACGACCTGTTCAACGAAATTAAGAAGGAAACAGCAAAGAAAAATAAGGTTATGATTACCACCCTTACCAAGCGCATGGCAGAAGATCTTACAGATTATCTGGCAGAGCTTGGAGTCAGGGTTAAATACATGCATTCCGACATCGACACCATGGAGCGTGCGGAAATCATCCGTGACCTGCGCCTGGATGTATTTGATGTACTTGTTGGAATCAATCTTCTTCGAGAAGGTCTGGATATTCCAGAGATTACACTGGTAGCTATTTTGGATGCGGATAAGGAGGGATTCCTTCGTAGTGAGCGCTCGCTTATCCAGACTATTGGACGTGCTGCTCGTAACTCTGAGGGTCACGTTATCATGTATGCTGACACCATGACAGAATCCATGGAGAAGGCTATCTCAGAGACAGAACGCCGCCGCGAGATTCAGAAGGCTTACAACGAGGCCAATGGAATCACTCCTACTACCATTCAGAAATCTGTCCGAGAGCTTATCTCCATTTCCAAGGACATTGCAAAGAAGGAAATGCAGTTTAAGAAGGACCCAGAAGAGATGGATAAGCAGGAGCTTGAAAAGCTTATTGTAGATATTCAGAAGAAGATGCAGAAGGCTGCCGCAGAGCTCAACTTCGAAGCAGCGGCTGAGTACCGTGACAAGATGGTAGAGTTAAAGAATATGTTATTGGAGTTATAAAATGAAAGAACGAAAATACATCAAAATAAAAGGGGCCAACGAGCACAACCTGAAAAACATCAGCATAGACATTCCACGTGATGAATTTGTTGTTCTCACCGGCCTTTCCGGCTCAGGAAAATCATCCCTGGCCTTTGATACAATCTTTGCCGAGGGACAGCGTCGCTACATGGAATCCTTATCCAGCTACGCCCGCCAGTTCTTAGGCCAGATGGAAAAGCCAAATGTAGAGCACATGGAAGGAATGCCACCTGCTATCTCTATTGACCAGAAGAGCACTAATCACAATCCACGTTCTACGGTTGGAACAGTTACTGAGATTTATGACTACATGCGCCTTCTCTATGCCCGCTGCGGTGTGCCACACTGTCCAAATTGTGGAAAGCCTATCAGCAAGCAGACAGTAGACCAAATGGTGGATGTTATTATGGCACTTCCAGAGCGCACCAAGATACAGCTTCTTGCACCTGTTGTAAGAGGCCGTAAGGGTACCCATGAAAAGCTTTTTGAGAAGGCGAAGAAGTCTGGTTATGTTCGTGTAAACGTTGATGGAAATGTCTACGATTTATCTGAGGAAATCTTATTAGATAAGAATATTAAGCATAACATTGAGATAGTTGTTGACCGTCTTGTTATCAAGGAAGGTATCGAGAAGAGACTTACAGATTCTATCGAGGCAGTGCTTAAGCTGGCTGAGGGTCTGATGATTGTAGATGTTATCGATGGAGAACCTATCAGATTTTCTGAAGGGTTCTCGTGTCCAGATTGTGGAATCAGTATCGATGAGGTGGAGCCACGAAGCTTCTCCTTCAACAATCCATTTGGTGCCTGCCCAGAGTGCTTCGGTCTTGGCTATAAGATGGAGTTTGATGAGGACCTTATGATTCCTGATAAAAGTCTTTCTTTCAACGGTGGCTGTGTGCAGGTAATGGGCTGGCAGTCATCTAGTAAGAAGGGTAGCTTTGCCCATGCGTTATTGGAGGCATTGGCAAGCGAGTACGATTTCTCTTTGGATACACCTTACAAGGAGTTACCAGAGAAGATTCGTCACATGTTCATCCATGGATTTGATAAGTCCGTTGACGTTCACTATGAGGGACAGCGTGGTCGAGGCGTTTATCCTACAGTGTTTGAGGGATTAATTGAAAATGTTAATCGTCGTTACAAGGAGACCTTCTCGGAGTCTGCCAAGAGAGAGTACGAGGAGTTTATGTTCTACAGCGAGTGCCCTTGCTGTCATGGACAGCGTCTAAAGAAGGAATCACTGGCTGTTACTATCGACGACAAAAATATTTTTGAAATGACTCAGTATCCTATCCATGAGCTTTATGATTTGATTGAGAATCTTCAGCTTACAGAGCAGCAGAAAAAGATAGGTGCTGTTGTACTTAAAGAGATTAGAAACAGACTTAAATTCATGGTGGATGTAGGCTTGGATTATCTTACCCTTGCAAGAGCTACAGCATCTCTTTCAGGTGGAGAGGCTCAGCGAATCCGTCTTGCTACCCAGATTGGTTCAGGACTTGTTGGCGTTGCCTACATTTTGGATGAACCATCCATTGGTCTTCACCAAAAGGATAATGACAAGTTATTAGCATCTCTAAAGGGGCTTAGAGACCTTGGAAATACGCTGATTGTCGTAGAACATGATTCGGATACCATGAAGGCTGCAGATTATCTTGTGGATATCGGACCTCGCGCAGGCAAGGATGGTGGAGAAGTGGTTGCCGCTGGTACGCCTGAGGAAATAATGGCTAACCCTAATTCCATCACAGGTCAGTATCTCAGTGGAAAGCTTTGCATCCCGGTCCCATCAGAACGCAGGGAGCCAAAGGGTTGGCTAACTATTAAGGGGGCCAGAGAGCACAATCTTAAGAATATTGATGTTGATATTCCACTTGGAATAATGACAGTTGTTACAGGCGTATCAGGTTCTGGAAAGAGCTCACTTATCAACGAGATTCTTTACAAGGATTTGGCTAAGCGCCTTAACAGAGCAAGAAAGATTTCTGGAAAGCATGATGATATCATCGGCACAGAAGCGCTTGATAAAGTAATTGACATCGACCAGTCACCAATCGGACGTACACCTCGTTCAAATCCTGCCACTTACACTGGTGTATTTGATCTGATTCGTGACTTGTTTGCTGGTACTACTGAGGCAAAGGAGCGTGGCTACAGCAAGGGCCGATTCTCTTTCAATGTAAAGGGTGGTCGCTGCGAGGCCTGCTCAGGTGATGGTATCATCAAAATAGAGATGCACTTCCTTCCTGATGTGTATGTTCCTTGTGAGGTATGCGGTGGAAAGCGTTATAACCGCGAGACTCTTGAGGTACATTACAAGGGCAAGACAATATATGATGTGCTTAATATGACAGTTGAGGAGGCTTGTGAGTTCTTCAAAAATGTACCAAGTATCTATAACAAGATTCAATGCCTCTATGATGTAGGGCTTGGATATATCAAGCTTGGTCAGCCATCTACCACACTTTCAGGTGGTGAGGCTCAGCGAATCAAGCTTGCTACAGAGCTTTCACGTCGCGCTACTGGAAAGACAATCTATATCTTGGATGAGCCTACTACAGGTTTACATTTTGATGATGTAAACAAGCTTGTGGAAATCATGAGAAAGCTTTCTGATTCAGGAAACACTGTTGTAGTCATTGAGCACAACCTTGATGTTATCAAATGTGCAGATTACATTATTGACATGGGACCTGACGGAGGAGACCGAGGCGGTACAGTAATTGCCAAGGGCACTCCTGAGGAGATTGTGAAGGTTAAAAAGAGCTATACCGGACAGTATTTGAAAGAATACTTGAATCCTTAAAGATTTCGTATATAATAGAAAAGTAAAAATGCGTCATTCTGTCCAAATGGACAGTAATATACAATATACAGAAATTAGAAAGGAATAAGAAAATGGCAGGTTCAGATATCGGTATTGATTTAGGTACAGCGAGTGTTCTTGTTTATGCAAAGGGCAAAGGCGTTGTTTTAAAAGAGCCTTCAGTAGTGGCTTTTGATAGAGATACTAACAAGATTAAGGAAATTGGTGAGGAGGCACGTCTTATGATCGGACGTACTCCTGGTAATATTGTGGCAGTTCGTCCACTTCGTCAGGGTGTTATCTCTGACTACACAGTTACTGAGAAGATGATTAAGTACTTCGTACAGAAGGCTATGGGCAAGAAGAGCTATCGTAAGCCTCGTATCGCAGTTTGCGTACCTTCTGGTGCTACAGAAGTAGAGAAGCGTGCCGTTGAGGATGCAGCTTTTGCAGCAGGTGCACGTGAGGTGTCTATCATTGAGGAGCCTATCGCAGCAGCTATCGGTGCTGGTATCGATATTTCTCTTCCAATGGGTAACATGATTGTAGATATCGGTGGTGGTACAGCAGATATCGCTGTTATCTCACTTGGTAGCTCAGTTGTCAGCACATCTATCAAGGTTGCTGGTGATGATTTCGATGAGGCTATCGTTCGTTACATGAGAAAGAAGCACAATCTTCTTATCGGTGAGCGTACAGCCGAGGATATTAAGATTAAGATTGGTCGTTGCTTCCCACTTGGTGAGGCAGAGACTATGGATGTTAGAGGAAGAAACCTTGTTTCAGGTCTTCCAAAGACTATTACAGTTTCGTCAGAGGAGACAGAGGAAGCTCTTAAGGAAGCTACAATGCAGATTGTTGAGGCTATTCACTCTGTTCTCGAAAGAACTCCACCAGAGCTTGCAGCTGACGTTGCCGACAGAGGTATCGTTCTTACAGGTGGTGGTGCACTTCTTCGTGGTCTCGAGGAGCTTATCGAGGATCGCACAGGTATCAACACAATGACAGCTGACGAGGCTATGACATGCGTAGCTATCGGTACAGGCCGTTATGTAGAGCTTCTTGCAGATTCATAAAACATAGAATATTTAGATAACCCCTTTTGTTAAAAAATATAACAAAAGGGGTTATTTTTATTTTAAAGTATCCGATAACCTAGATGTAGAATAGTGTAAAGCTTGCAAAAATGTAGGAGGCTTACATGGTAAAAGGACTCTATACAGGCTATACCGGAATGGTTAACGAGCAGAGAAGAATGGACGTTATGACCAACAATCTTGCGAACTCTGCTACCACTGGATACAAGAAGGAAGCTTTGGTTGCACAAGCTTTTGATGAAAGACTTGCAATCAAAATTAAGGATACTTCTCATTTACACAATGCTCCTGAGGGAATCGGTTATATTTCATTAGGAACAAAGGTTGGTGAGACTTATACAAATTGGGACCAGGGAGCTTTTCAGATTACTGATAAGGATTCTGACGTAGCACTGGCAGGCAAAGGCTTCTTCGCTATTGAGTTCACAAACAAGGCAGGGGAAACCTCCATCAAGTACACGAGAGATGGTGCTTTTGTAGTTGATGTGGATGGTTATCTGAGAACTGTGGATGGTGATTTTGTTCTAACACAGGATGGAGCATTAAATTCACAGCGTGGCGAGGACAATTACGTGCAGATTGATCCGAATCTTAAATACGAGATATCTCCAGATGGAACCATCAGACAGAACGGAGAGGATGTTACCACTATAGGTATTGTAGATATTGAAGACTACGATTACATCAATAAATACGGCGAGAATCTATACGATTTAATCGATGGAGGTACCGTAATTGAAGCAGAGGCAACAGTGCAACAGGGAATGCTTGAAGCCTCAAATGTAAACGTAATTGATGAAATGGTAAGCATGATTACAATCGCAAGAGCCTATGAGGCTGGTCAGAAGATGATTCAGACTGAGGATTCAACGTTAGAGAAGACATGTAATCAGGTTGGCAATGTATAGGAGGTAGCTAGATGGTAAGATCATTGTGGTCAGGCGCTTCTGGAATGAAGGGTCAGCAGATTCAAGTAGATACAATAGCTAACAACTTAGCTAACGTTAATACCACAGCCTATAAGGCTCAGTCAGCACAGTTCAAGACTTTGCTTTATCAGACACTTGAAGCTACAAGTACAAATGCACAGGGTGAATCAAAGCCTACAAGTGCACAGGTTGGTTTGGGTACAAGAGTGGCATCTTTGAATGCTAACTTTACGCAAGGTGCTCAGATGGCCAATGATAGTAAAACTGCAATGTGTATCATCGGTGAAGGCTTCTTCGCAGTGCAGGATGGTGAGGAAAGACACTATACCAGAAATGGTAACTTCACATGGGCGATAGGGCCTGGTGGAAATAAGGTACTTACCACAGCTGAAGGATATCAAGTACTGGATCAGGCAGGTCAGGTGATTACACTTCCTGCAACAGCAGGTGAGCTTGGATTTGCAGTAAATATTGATGATGGTTCTACATCATATAAGGATGCAGCAGGAAATATTATTCAAACCGGACAGTCTATAGCGCTATACCAATTTACCAACAGAGTAGGACTAAATAAAATAGGCGAGAATCTCTATGATGAAAGTGATGCATCTGGAGAACCTATCAGCGAATGGAACACTGCGGGAGTTACCCGTAGCCAAATTGCACAGTGCTATTTGGAAGGCTCCAATGTAAATGTAGCTGATGAAATGGTAAATCTTATCATTGCACAGCGTGCATACGAAATGAACTCAAAGGCTATCACCACTTCAGATACAATGCTGGAGCAGGCTAATAACCTTAAGAGATAAAAGTAATTAAAAAGGGATAGTAGTTGTTGTCACGAAAGGGGACAAAAAAATGGATGTAACAGGAATGAGCACGTATTTACAAACACAATACGCGAATCAAACAAAGGCAAATGCCGAGGCAACTGCCAAATCTGTCAATGGTATTTCGAAGGATTCCAGTAAGGAAGAAATCACCAACGCAGTTAAGGATTTCGAGACTTACATGATGGAGCAGGTCATCAAACAGGTAAAGAAATCCTTTGTAAATGAGGAAGAGGATGAAGATACTACAATGTCACAGTACAAGGATCTCTACCTCGATCAGGCTATAACACATATTGCTTCACAGCTGGTAGACCAGATAGGTGGTTCTGTAACAGACGATTTTGTAGAGCAAATTATGAGAAACTACGGTATCACAGGAACTTCAAGCCAGGCTGCAGAACAGACAGGACTTGATAATGCGGCGGTATCCGATAATATCGCTCAGCAGAACGGAACAACCGTTACAGGTGTACAGGCATAAAGAAAAATATAATGTGGGTTTCTCAGCTATGGGAAGCCCACTATTTTTATGCTATGATATATCCCATGGAAGAAATAACAGGTTACGTAGAAAACATAATATATAGAAATGCCGACAATGGCTACACAGTGCTGGATTTTGTGGTGGATGAGTTCCTTATCACTTGTACAGGAGTATTTCCTACAGTAGGTGAGGGAGAGAATCTTCTCCTGAGAGGAGATTACGTAGATCATCCTACCTATGGAAAGCAGTTCAAGGCTGTAAGTTATGAGGCGGTGGCTCCTACAGATGCTGCTTCTATGGAAAGATATCTTGGCTCTGGTGCAATCAGGGGAATCGGTCCGAAGCTTGCAGCCAGAATTATCAAGATGTTTGGTGGAGATACCTTCCGAATTATTGAAGAAGAGCCGGAGCGTTTAGCTGAGGTAAAGGGAATTTCCATCAACAAAGCTATGGAGATTTCAGACCAGATTGTAGGCGCCAAGGATATCAGAAATGCCATGATTTTCCTTGATAGATATGGATTACATGGTAACAAGGCTATCAAGATTTACAACCGCTTTGGAAATGATATTTACAACATAATCCAGAGCAATCCATATAAGCTTGCAGACGAGGTTTCAGGTATCGGTTTCAAAACTGCCGATGAGATAGCAAGCCAGGTAGGAATCAAGGTTGACTCTGAGTTTAGAATTAAGGGCGGTATCATGTATGTCCTTACCCAGGGGGCCAGCTTTGGTCACACATATTTGCCAGAGGATACTCTTGTAGATATGTCGGTGGATTTGCTTAAGGTAGATGCTGAGTCCGTAGCTGCGCAGATTATGAATCTGGCTATGGATAAAAAGCTGATTATCAAGCGAGATCCAGAGGGTAACCGTCAAATATATTCCAGAGCATTCTATCGTATGGAGGAATCCATTGCCGGAATGCTGAAGGATCTTAATGTGACCTACAAGGTGGACAGGGAAGATTTAGAGAAGGTCATCCGTCGAATTGAAAAAGAAGGAGAATTCCAGCTGGATGATTTGCAGAAGGAAGCAGTACTTGCAGCAGTTGAAAGAGGATTTTTCGTTCTTACTGGTGGCCCTGGTACAGGAAAGACCACTACCATCACCACCATGATTCATATATTCGAGGAAGAGGGGTACAACATCTTCCTTGGGGCCCCAACTGGACGTGCAGCGAAGCGAATGAGCGAAGCTACAGGCTACGAGGCTCGTACTATCCACAGAATGCTGGAGGTTTCTGGGCGTGTGGGTGATGATGACGATGACGTAACAAGCTTCGCAAAATTTGAGCGCAATGAGGACAATCCTTTGGAGTGCGATGTTATCATTATCGATGAGATGTCTATGGTAGATGTATCTCTTATGTTTTCCCTTCTTAAGGCGATATCACCAGGAACACGTCTTATTCTTGTTGGCGATGAGCATCAGCTTCCTAGTGTCGGACCGGGCAATGTTCTAAAGGATATTTTGGCTTCAGGACAATTCTGCTCGGTTACACTTGAGAAGATTTTCCGTCAGGCACAGGAAAGTGATATCGTCATGAATGCCCACAAGATTCATCAGGGCGAGCATGTAGTTTTGGATAATAAATCCAAGGATTTCTTTTTCTTAAAAAGGGATGAGGCGGATACAATTATCAATGTAATGCTTACTCTTGTAAGGGATAAGATGCCTAAATATGTTGATGCTGGAATTAGTGAGATTCAGGTCCTTACTCCTACCAGAAAGGGTCTTATTGGAGTGGAGCGACTGAACACTATTTTGCAGCGCTTCCTTAATCCGGAATCTCCTGACAAGAAGGAGTGGAAGGGTGATACCCGTCTTTTCCGTGAGGGCGATAAGGTTATGCAGATTAAGAATAACTATCAGCTTGAATGGGAAGTGACTGGAAATTACAACATCACTTTGGAAAAAGGCGTAGGAGTTTTCAATGGTGATGTGGGAATAATTAAAGATATCAATGACTGGGCAAAGACAGTGACAGTAGAGTTTGAAGAGGGCAGAAAGGTGGTTTATCCATTTGCCAATCTAGATGAACTTGAGCTTGCCTATGCTATTACCATTCATAAGTCACAGGGCTCAGAGTACCCCGCCGTGGTTATGCCTATTATGGATGGTCCAAGGATGCTTATGAATCGAAATATCCTTTACACAGCAATCACCAGAGCAAAAAAATGCGTCACCATGGTAGGTGACGCAGAGGTTTTCTATTCTATGATAGATAATGTTTCTCAGGCCAAGCGCTATTCAGGTCTCAAGGATAGAATAGAGGAAGCCTTTAGAGAATTGATTTAATAAAAATATTGCTATAGGCGCTGTCGGCGAGATTAATAATTTCGCCACTATCAAGCTGCACTACAGGTCGTGAAAGGCTAGATTTATTAATGTAGACTACACGGCCTGTTTTTGCGTCATTCAGCATGACGCGACTGTTATTATAGGTGTTTGCAATATGTTCCAGGAAGGTAAGAATATATTTAGTTTTAAATTTGTGTAAGCCTTCCCTTTCGAATTCACTAATTACTTGGAAGGAGCATAGTGGGTCACGGTGCGCTCTTGCTGAAGTCATGGCATCATACACATCAGCGATGGCCACGATGCAGGCAAAATCATCTATTTCATCTTCTTCCAGACCTCTTGGATATCCGCTGCCGTCACATCTTTCATGATGTTGGAGAGCGGCATATAAAATTCTAGGATCAAAGCCCTTGCCATTAAGAACCTTTTTACCAAGGGTGGTATGGGTTTTCATGGTGGCAAATTCTTCGTCGGTAAGTTTATCTGGCTTATTAAGTATTTCTTTAGGAATTTGGGTTTTGCCTATGTCATGAAGCAGTCCTGCAAGCGTCAGTAAATTAACGTCTTCCAGTGGCAGCTTCAACCATTTTCCAATAACGCGGGAAATGAGGCCCACATTTAAAGAGTGGGAATAAACAGGGTCTTCCAAATTACGCATATTACCAAGCATATTTAAAAGCTCAATGGTTGTCTTTGATTTAAAAAGTGATTCGCAGTTTTTAAGCATTTCATCCGTGGAACAGGTAGCTCCGGCTAAGATGTCATCGAAATTCTTCTGAAGGAATGCTAAATTGATTGCATAATCCGATTGAAATTTTTGGAAAGTAGGCGATGCCTTTAATCTTTGAGTGTAAGGAATCTGTGTATAAGATTGTTTTACAGTCTCTTTAGGATGAGCAAGGTCTACTTCTTTTTTCTTTTCTTTTTGTGCAGGTTTTGTTTTTTTAGGTTCAGGGGTTTCTTCCTGAACTGGCTCAGGAACTTCTTCTACGGGCGCCTCTTCCTCGATATCTTCCACAGTGGCAGACTCTATCTTATAGAAAGTAAGCTTTGCAATCATCTGAGGCGTAAGTTTTTCCCCGGCCTTCACAATGGTCTGCCCTCTTTTGGTGACCACTGGTTCTGAAACGATCATATTAGGTTCAAGTTTGTCTACTGTTAATGTTGTCATCTTTAGACCTCACCTATTGTATATACAATTTAATTATAATAATTGAAAAATCTAAAGACAATATAGTTCACAGTAGTTACAAATTTTGGTGATTGTGAATTGTCCGTGAATAAAGACAAAACAAGGCATCTAGCTATTGTTTATATGTAAAATTGGGAGTATACTTAGCGTACCTAAGTATGCGCTTAGGTGTATTTCATTTTTAATTTTATATAGAAAGAGAGTCGAAAATGGAAAAGTTACTTTTTACTTCAGAGTCAGTAACAGAAGGCCATCCAGATAAGGTATGTGATGCCATATCTGATGCCATCCTCGATGCTTGCTTAGCTGAAGATCCTATGAGTAGAGTAGCTTGTGAGTCTTGTTCATGTACAGGTTTCGTACTTGTTACAGGTGAGATCACTACAAAGGCTACCCTCGATGTTCCAGCTATTGTTCGCAAGACTCTTCTTGAAATCGGTTATGACGATGGAAAGAAAGGCATTGATGGAAACTCTTGCGCTGTTATGGTCGCTCTTGATCAACAATCCGCAGACATTGCAATGGGTGTTGACAAGGCTCTTGAGGCAAAGGAAGGCTCACTTACAGACGACCTGGATACAGGCGCCGGTGACCAGGGTATGATGTTCGGTTACGCTACAAACGAAACAGAAGAGCTCATGCCTTATCCTATTTCTCTTGCTCATAGACTTGCTCTACAGCTTGCAAATGTCCGCAAAGACGGTACTTTAAAGTACCTCCGACCAGATGGAAAGACACAGGTATCTGTAGA